>JAPPNE010000039.1 GCA_028818775.1 Deltaproteobacteria bacterium
GACCCGCGTCGGCGCCACCCAGGGCCGCGGACGCTACGACCGCCACACCAGGCGCGACCAGCCCATAAAGGACATCTGGCTCCGCCCCCTGCGGAAGGACTGGCACCGAACTCTCAACCGGTGATACCATGCTCCTCCGTATCCCCTTGGTCCGTCATCACCCGCTGAACGAACGAAAACGGCGTGCCGAAAAGGCGAAAAACGAGCCGTAAGCGCGCCGGAAGCGACTGAAGTCAAACTCAGGGGCAATTAAAGCGCACCGGTGGCGACGATGCAAGCGCTAGCGGAAGGAAAAATCGGGTGATAACTTTCAGTAATACAATGAGTTATGGTACTCCTGCGCACCTCTGTGTATCCCCGTGTACCTGAGACGTTCCGAGTAATATCAGTGATGCCCCTAATCGACACCAATGTGATCTCCGAACTTCGAAAGCGGCAGCGAGCCAATCCTCTCGTGCTCGATTGGTTCCGGAACCACGAGCCACGGGAAATCTTCCTTAGTGTCTTGACGTTGGGCGAATTGCGGCACGGCATGGAACGCGTCCGCCGTCGAGATCCCAAGGCAGCCATTGCCCTGGGCCGCTGGATGGACGATATTCTTCGCAGTTTCACGGACCGCATTCTGGATGTGGATCGAGCGATTGCGGATCGTTGGGGTCGTCTTGGCATCCCTGACCCGGTGCCGGATGTCGATGGACTGATCGCCGCCACTGCTTTGGAGCACGATCTCATCGTAGTGACGCGCAACGTGAAGCACGTCGCCCCGACGGGTGCTCGATACTTTAACCCCTTCGAGGGGCACTCGACCCCTTGAGCCGCGATGTCGTACGGCCCACCCGAGATTGCGTGGCTTGTGTCTGTTGACCACGCGAGAGCGCAAAAAGGTTCACTGGACGCTCGGAACTCGATTGTCTATATTGAGTCACTCACCACAAAGAGTCAGTTCATCACACACATTTCAGGGAGGCATTTCTATGGCTGGCAACGGAAAAGAGAAGTGGCAGGAGCCCACGGGCGAGATGCAGAAGGCGGGCTACGGGAAGTTCCTGCGGCCCAACACGGCCTATGACACTTTCATGGAAGAGCAGGAGATCCCCATCTACCGGGACATCGGGGTGGAGAAGGTCCAGAACCTGCCCAGGAAGATGTGGAAGCGGCTCGGAGGCAACGCCAGCTTCATCCAGCTCCTGGGGACCGAGGGCCTTTGGGGCTCATACGTGGTGGAGGTTCCGGGCGCCGGCGCGCTGAACGAGGAAAAGCATCTTTACGAAGAGCAGTACTTCGTGGTGGAGGGGCGCGGCACCACCGAGGTGTGGGCGGAGGGCAGCAGCAGGAAGCATACCTTCGAGTGGCAGCAGGGGTCGCTGTTCGCCATCCCGATGAACGCCAGCCACCGCATCGTCAATGCCACCTCCAGCCCGGCGCTGTTGCTGGCGGGCACCACGGCGCCCAACATCATGAACCTGTTCAACAATACGGACTTCATCTTCAACTGCCCGTACACCTTCACCGACCGCTACGAGGAGACCGAGGACTACTACAAGCCCAACGAGGAGATCGAACCCGACCCGGTGCGCGGGCTGGCCATGCGCCAGACCAACATCATCCCGGACATCGTCACCTGCGAGCTGCCGCTGGACAACCGCCGCTCGCCCGGCTACCGCCGCATCGAGCCGCACATGGTGGGCAACAGCTTCTACCTGTGGATCGGCCAGCACGAGACCGGCCGCTACTCCAAGGCCCACGCCCACGGCTCCGCCGCCGTGCTCATCTGTGTCAAGGGCAAGGGCTACACCTACACCTGGCCCTCCACCCTGGGCCCCACGCCGTGGAAGGACGGCAAGGCGGAAGGGGTGCGGCGGCAGGACTACGAGCCCGTCGGCATGGTGAGCGCGGCTCCCATGGGCGGAAACTGGTTCCATGCCCACTTCGGCGTGAGCGCCGAGCCGTTGCGGCTGTCGGCGTGGTTCGGCCCCAACGCGCCCGGGCGCGAGCGCGGCCGGCCCGGCGAGAAGGCCATCGACTACGGCGCCATCGAGATCAAGGACGGCGGCACCGCCATCGCCTATCGTGACGAGGATCCGTTCCTGCGCAAGGAGTTCGAGGAGACCCTGGCCAAGGAGGGCATGAAGTCCAAGATGCCCGCCGAGATCTATCAGCCGGAAGCCTAGGGCCGTGGCCGACACAGGATCCCTCGGCTTCACCGGTTCCGGCCGGCACATCGTAGACGAAGACGAGATCAAGCTCACCAGCGTGGGCGTGGACATCGGTTCGTCCACGTCCCACCTGGTGTTCTCGCGTCTCGAGTTGAGCCAGGAAGGCACCCGCTACGTCGTCAAGAAGCGCATCGTGCTGAGCGAATCGGAGATTCTGCTCACGCCCTACACCGACGACCTGACCATCGACATGGAGCGCCTGGAGCGCTTCATCAACGAGCAGTACGAGCGCGCCGAGCTCAAGCGCGAGGACGTCGACACCGGCGCCCTGATCCTTACCGGCGTGGCCGTGCGCCGGCGCAACTCTCGCGCCATCGCCGAGTTGTTCGCCGAGGAGGCGGGCCGGTTCGTGTCGGTCACCGCTGGCGACGGGCTCGAGACCACCATGGCCGCCCACGGCTCCGGCGCGGTGGCGCGCTCGGGCCGCGAGGAAGGGGTGGTGCTCAACATCGACGTGGGCGGCGGCACCAGCAAGATAGCGGTGTGCGCCGGCGGCAGGGTGCGCGAGGTGACCGCCATCGACGTGGGCGCCCGGCTGCTGGCCATGGACGGCGGCAACACCGTTGTCCGGATCGAGGAGGCAGGCAGGCGTCACGGCGGCAAGGTGGGCGTCGAGCTGGAGCTTGGCCAGTCCATGAACGAGCAGACCCTGGAGGCCATTGCCTCGGAGATGGCGGACCGCCTGTTCGAGGTGGTCAACCAGCAGGAGCTGACCGACGAAACCCGGGAGCTGCTCCGCCTTCCGCCGCTGTCGTACCGGGGCAAGGTCGACGCCGTGACTTTCTCGGGCGGCGTGTCCGAGTTCATCTACGGCCACGCCGAGAACGGCTACGGCGACATGGGCGCGATCCTGGGCAGGGAGATCCGCCGGCGGGTGGAGGGACTGGGCGTTCCCATCCTGGAGCCCGCGGCGCGCATCCGCGCCACCGTCATCGGCGCTTCCCAGTACACCATCCAGGTGAGCGGCAGCACCATCTTTATCTCACCCCCGGACGCGGTGCCGGTGCGGAACGTCCCCGTGGTGCGCATCGACTTCGAGTGGGGCGACGACATCGATCCCGCCGAGGTGATCGGCGCCATCGACAACGCGCTGCGGCGCCTGGACCTCCAGGACGGCCGCCAGCCGGTGGCGTTGGCGTTCCACTGGGAGGGATCCGCCACCTTCGCCCGCCTGCAGGGCTTCTGCGGCGCGGTG
The DNA here is from genome assembly GCA_028818775.1 of Deltaproteobacteria bacterium. Lineage (NCBI taxonomy): Bacteria > Pseudomonadati > Myxococcota > Myxococcia > Deltaproteobacteria bacterium. Next base: position 3,412 of record JAPPNE010000039.1, read on the forward strand.
GCGGAGGGCCTCAAGCCCATTCTGGACAAGGGGCACCCGTTGCTCCTGGTCAACGACGGCGACATCGGCGGCATCCTGGGCTTGCACTTCAAGGAGGAGATGAAGCTCGACAAGCCCATCATCTCGGTGGACGGCATCGCGCTGCAGGAGTTCGACTACATCGACGTGGGCGCGCTGATCCCCTCCTCGGGGGCGGTGCCCGTGGTCATCAAGTCGCTCGTCTTCCCCAGCGCGGAGCAGAACGCGGCTATCCGGCAATAACGGACCGTCAGGGGCGTCGTACGATGTTGTAGGGCGGGTTTGAAACCCGCCCCTACACGACGTATCGTTGGCAGTAGAGGACGAGTCATGCAGGCGCAGAAGATCCAGGCGGCTCCACCCGATCCATACCGGGCGTGGTTCCAGTGCATCGCCGGCTGCCCGGGGCGCTACAGCCTCAAGGAGATCATGTACGCGTGTCCGCGCTGCGGCAATCTCCTGGAGGTGCGCCATGACCTGGAGCTGCTGCGAAAACACACGCCGCAATACTGGCGCGACCTCTTCGACCAGCGGCTGATGCGCAACCAGTGGCCCTACGGCAGCTCGGTGTGGGGCAAGCGCGAGATGGTCTGTCCCGACGTGGAGGACGCCAACGTGGTGTCGACCCTGGAAGGGGGCAGCAACCTCTTCTGGGCGGAACGCCTGGGCCGCGAGATCGGCGTCGAGGACCTCTGGGTCAAGCTGTGCGGCAACAGCCACACCGGCTCCTTCAAGGACTTGGGCATGACCGTGCTGGTGTCCATGGTGCGCCAGATGATCTCGGAAGGGGTGAAGATCCCGGCGGTGGCGTGCGCGTCCACCGGCGACACCTCCGCCGCCCTGGCCGCCTACTGCGCGGTGGCCGACATCCGCGCCATCGTGTTCCTGCCCAAGAACAAGGTCTCCACGGCGCAGCTCATTCAGCCCATCGCCCACGGCGCCGTTACCCTGGCCATCGACACCGACTTCGACGGCTGCATGGCGCTGGTGAAGGAGTTGTGCACCAACCACAACATCTACCTGGCCAACTCCATGAACTCGCTCCGGGTGGAAGGGCAGAAGACCGTGAGCATGGAGCTGGCGCAGCAGTTCGACTGGCAGGTGCCCGACTGGGTGGTGATCCCAGGCGGCAACCTGGGCAACGTCAGCGCCCTGGGCAAGGGGTTCAAGCTCATGCACGACCTGGGCATGATCTCCAAGCTGCCGCGCATCGCCTGCGCCCAGGCCGAGCGCGCCAACCCCCTCTACTTGAGCTACCTCAAGGGCTTCGACGAGTTCGAGCCGGTGCAGGCCCGGCCCACCCTGGCCAGCGCCATCCAGATCGGCAACCCGGTGAGCATCCAGAAGGCCATCCGCGCCCTCCAGTACTTTGGCGGCGTGGTGGAGCAGGCCACCGAGGACGAGCTGGCGGACGCCGCCGCCCGCGCCGACCGCACCGGCCTGTTCAACTGCCCCCACACCGGAGTGGCCCTGGCGGCGTTGTTCAAGCTGGTGGACCGCGGCGTCATCGGCAAGCACGAGCGCGTGGTGGTCATCTCCACCGCCAACGGCCTCAAGTTCCCCGAGTTCAAGATCAAGTACCACGAGAGCCGCCTCGAGGAAGTGGCGTCCCGCCACCCCAACACCCCCATCGACGTCCCCGCGGATTACGACACGGTGCGCGACGCCGTGTTCCGCGCCATCGACGACCCGCCGTCGTGATTCAGTGATTCACGCCTCTTTCCGTCATTCCGGCGAAAGAGGCCGTGTCAAACTTCGCCTGGATACAAAATCGCGCCCACGCCCCTTACCGTCATTCCCGCGGAAGCGGGAATCCAGGGGTGGTGGCGGGCCACTACAGCGGCGTTTCCCCGCCTCCCCCCTCCTGGATTCCCGCTTCCGCGGGAATGACGGATGTGGCTCAGGCTTCCGGCGCGAACTGCAGCGAGGCCAGTCGTGCGTAGAGGCCGCCGCCGCTCATGAGCTCCTCGTGGGTGCCGGTGGCGACGATGCGGCCCTGCTCCATGACCACGATGCGGTCGGCCTTGAGCACGGTGGCGAGGCGGTGGGCGATGATGAGGGTGGTGCGGCCGGCCATGAGGCGCTCCAGGGCCTCGTGCACCAGGCGCTCGCTCTCGGCGTCCAGGGAGCTGGTGGCCTCGTCCAGCAGCATGACGGCCGGGTCCCTGAGGATGGCCCGGGCGATGGCGATGCGCTGGCGCTGGCCGATGGAGAGGCGCAGGCCCTTCTCGCCCAGGAAGGTGTCGTAGCGCTCGGGCAGGCCATGGATGAAGTCGTCGGCGAACGCGGCGTGCGCGGCCGCGGCCACTTCCGCGTCGGTAGCGGAAGGCCTCCCGTAGCGGATGTTTTCCCTGGCGTTGGCGGAGAAGATGACCGTTTCCTGGGGCACCAAGCCGATGCGGCCGCGCACGGCTTGGGGGTCGGCCTCCCGCAGGTCCACGCCGTCCAGCCGGATGCATCCTCCGGCCGGGTCGTAGAATCGCAGCAGCAGCTTGAACACGGTGCTCTTGCCGGCCCCGGAGGGGCCCACCAAAGCGACGGTTTCTCCCGGCTCCACCGCCAGGGAAAAACCGTCCAGCGCATGTTCGTCGGGGCGGGAGGGGTACCGGAAAGCCACCGCATCCAGCACGAGGCTGCCGCGAGGCGGCTCGGGCAGGGGCAGGGGAGCCGTCGGTGCGGTGATGACCGGCCGCGCCTCCAGCAGTTCGAGCAACCGCTCCGTGGCGCCAGCGGCGCGCTGCACCTCTCCCCACACCTGGCTCAGGCTCGCGGCGGAGCCGGCCACGAAGATGGCGTAGAACACGAACTGGATCAGCACGCCCGCGGACATGCGCCCGCTCAGCACCGCTTCTGCTCCCAGCCACAGCACGCCCACAACGCCGCCGAACATGAGCGTGATGACCAGGAAGATCAGCAGCGCCCGGCTGCGGACGCGCACCAGCGCGGCTTCGTAGGCGGCTTCGGTGGCCGCGCCGAACCGCTCCATCTCCGTCCGTTCCTGAGCGAAGGCCTGCACCGTCTCCACGGCGTCCAGGTTCTCGCCGGCCAGGGCGCTGGTGTCCGCTACCCGGTCCTGGCTGAGGCGCGATAGGCGCCGCACCCGGCGACCCAGCACGAGGATCGGCAGCAGCACCAGGGGAATGAGCAACAGTACCCAGCCCATGAGCTGCGGGCTGGTGACGATAAGCATCACGAAGCCGCCCGCGAAGATCAGCAGGTTGCGCAGCGCCATGGACGCACCTGAGCCGATCACCGTCTGGATGAGGGTCGTGTCCGTGGTCAGACGCGACAGGATCTCGCCCGTGCGGGTGACCTCGAAGAACGTGGGGTTCATGCGCAGGACGTGCGCGTGGATCTGCTTGCGTATGTCCGCCACCACCCGTTCGCCGATCCGGGCGACGAAATAGAAGCGGCTCGCCGACGCCACCGCAAGCACAGCGATGACCGCGAGCAGCCACTGGAAGCGCTGGCTGATGAGTGCGCGATTCTCTTCGCTAAATCCGGTTTCCAGGATCTGCCGGGCGGCGATGGGCAGGACCAGCGTGGCTACCGCGGCCGCCAGCAGAGACCCGGCCGCCAGGGTCAGCAGGATCGGATAGGACTTCAGATACGCGGCGAGCCGCCGCAGGGGGCGCAAGTCCCGGCTGGATGGTCGGGAGAAGTTCGTGGGTGCTTGCATCAACCCGCGCGGCACTTGATATGAACGTCATTCCCGCTTTCGCGGGAATGACCTATTCGTACGTTCCGCGACTCCCGGGTCATCCTGGAACAGGAAGCGGGAATCCAGGCGAAGAGGGGACGGCGCGGAGTTGCTTCACGCCGCGCCATTCTCCCGACCACCGCCTAGACGTTGACCACCACCACGCCCTTGGGCTCCAGGTAGTAGTCCAGCGCCTCGGGTCCGTGCTCGCGCCCTACGCCGCTGGACTTGACGCCGCCGAAGGGCAGCTCGTCGTAGCCGTAGTGGAGCGAGTTCACCCACACGTTGCCGGCCTCGAGCCTGTCGATGGCCTTGTTGGCGTACACCATGTTGCTGGTCCAGATGGACGAGCCCAAGCCGAACTCGGAGGCGTTGGCGCGCTCGATGGCCTCGTCCAGGTCCTTGAACGTGAACACCGGCAGGGCCGGGCCGAAACACTCCTCGGTGGCGATGCGGGCGTCGTCCGGGACGTCGGTGAGCAGCGTCGGCAGGTAGAAGTGGCCGTTCTTGAACTCGTCGCCTTCCGGCCGGGCGCCGCCCGCCACCGCCTTGGCGCCGCGCGCCTTGGCGTCCTCCACCTGCTCCTCCACCTCGGTGCGCTGGTAGTCGACGTGGAGCGGCCCCATGCGGCTCTCCTTCTTCATGCCGTCGCCCACCGCCTTCTTCTGGAGGCCCGCCGCCAGCTTGCTCACGAAGTCCTCGGCAACGGACTCGTGCACGAAGAGGCGCTTCACTCCGAGGCACATCTGCCCGCAGTTGAAGTAGCGTCCGATGTCGGCCATCTTCACCGCCATGTCGACGTTGGCGTCCTCCATGACGATCATGGGGTCGCTGCCGCCGAGCTCCAGCGTGACGCGCTTGATCTCCCGCCCCGCCACCTCCATGACGTGACGGCCGATGGGGGTGGAGCCGGTGAAGGCGATGCGGCGGATGCGGGGGTTGCTCAACAACTCCTCGCCCACCGAGCCGCCCGGTCCGCTGACGAAGTTCACCGTGCCCGCGGGCAGCGATTTCTTGCCCCCGGCATAGGTGGCCTGGGCGATCAGCTCCATGCACAGCGCGGTGGCCAGCGGGGTGGTGGAGGCGGGCTTGACGATGATGGTGTTGCCGGCCGCCAGCGCCGGACCTACCTTGGTGCCCATGAGTGTCAGCGGGAAGTTCCAAGGCACGATGGCGCCGCACACGCCGATGGGCTGGCGCACCACCATGCCGTAGGCGTTCTTCTGCGGCAGGGGCACATGGGAGCCGCGCACCTTGGAGGCGAGGCCGGCGTAGAACTCCAGGCCGTGGACCAGGTGATGGATCTCCAGTCCCGCCTCGAACAGGGTCTTGCCTTGCTCCTGGGTGAGGAGCTGCGCGATGTCCTTGCTGCGCTGCTGGATGAGCTCGCAGGCGCTCTCCAGCGCCTTGCCGCGGTCCTCGGGGGTGGTATCGGACCATTCCTTGAACGCCGTCTCGGCGGCGTCCACGGCTTGGCGGACATCCTCTTCGGAGCCCTTGGCCGCGTGGTCCACCAACTCGCCGGTGGCCGGGTTGCGTACTTCGTAGGTTTCCTTCTTCACGGCGTCGACGAGTTCGCCGCCGATCAACAGCTTGGACATTCGATACCTCCGGGTGGTTGAGAGTTGGACCAATCGGCCAGCGGCGCCACGGCGGAGCCGCCGGGCGCGTGCCGCCGAGAGATGTGTCTTTGTCGTCTACAGGCCCTTGAACTTGGCCGTACGCTTCCCCAGGTACGCCGCGACTCCCTCGTTGCCGTCTTCGCTGGCAAAGGTCTGGGTGAGCACCTCGCGCTCGAACGCCAGCCCCTCGGGCAGGGAGAGGTCGATCCCCGCGTGCACCGCGCGCTTGATCTTGCCCACGGCCATGCTCGCCTTGTTGGGCGGCACGAACTGCTTGGCGTAGTCCATGACGTCCTGAAGGAAGGTGTCGCGCTCGTAGATGTAATGCACGAGACCCATTTCCAGGGCTTCCTCGAAGGCCACCTGCTTGCCCGTGGCGCACAGCTCCAGGGCCTTGGCCCGGCCCACCAGGCGCGGAAGGCGCTGGGTGCCGCCCATGCCCGGCATGACCCCGAGGTTCACCTCGGCCAGGCCCACCCGGCCGCCGTCCCTCTTGGCGATGCGAATGTCCGCGGCCATGGAGATTTCGAGTCCACCGCCGATGGCGTGGCCGTTCATGGCCGCGATCACCAGCTTGGGCGTGTTCTCCATGCGCATCAGCACCTCGTGGCCGTGCAGCGCGAAGTTGGCCTTGTAGGACAGGGTCTGGTTGCCGAGCATGTTGATGTCGGCCCCGGCCGAGAAAAACTTCTCGCCCTTGCCGGTGAGGACGATGACGTGGGTGTCGTCGTCGAAGCGCGCCTTGATAAGGGCGTCGTCCAACTCGCGCAGCATCTCGTGGGTGTACGAGTTGACCGGCGGGTGGTTCAGCTCGATGAGGGAGATGCCGTTTTCGGTGGTCTGTTCGATCGTGCCGTCTGCCATGAGTGCCTCCTGAAACCGCGTTGATGGTGTCTGCCCGAGACTGAGAGTTCGAGCCCCCCTTGCATCCTTCCACGGCCGGCGGGCTCGCCTGGAGCCAAACCGCTGGCGTCTCCCAATGCGTTGGAACCGAGCGGGAAGAATCGTGGCGTCGGTCGTGGCGCCGGGCGCGCTGCCCATGCCGCATCTCCGGCGAGCGCCGCGCTCGCTCGGCAGGCTCGCTCGGGAAGTACGGGAGCGCTAGAAGGATAAGGGGCTGCGTCGTGTCCGTTGCTCCATCTGAATTAGCCGGGAGGGCGGGGCAAGTCAATACTTGGCGGTGCCCGCACAGTGGCGGCCACGCGCTTTCGAGTCCTGTCGCCTGCCGCCGCTACATCAGGACGGGGTCGCGCGCGCCCTCGTTGGAAAACGCGCCCCCGTGTGGCAAGAGTACACGATGGCCAAGCAGAATACGCGACAGAAACTCCTGCGCGACGGTATGAACGTGCTCCGGCGGGAAGGGCTGGAGACGGAGTCGCCGGACGTGACCGTGGTGGAAACCCTCGTGCAGCGGTTCGACGCCGAACCCGCGGTCTCCCTGGCCGTGGCCAACGTTCTCGGCCGCATCCGCGACGCCGCATCGGTGGAGGCGCTCAAGGGCCTGGAGCCGCGCGCCGGCCACAAGGAGGTCCGGCGCGAGATCCGCCGGTCGCTGTTCAAGCTGGCCCAGGCCGGACTCGGCGCGGCCGAGCCCGAGGGTTCGCGGGAGGAGGCGGCGGGCACGACCTTCAGTCTGGCCCCGGAGATCGAGGGTTACCTGTCATCCGTTACCGGAGCCGGCTCGCGCATGGTGATCCTGGCGCGCCCCCAGCTCGGCGGGCTGATGGTGCTGCAGGCGGCCGTAAACGACCGCCGCGGACTCGAACGGCTGGGCGGCACCGTCATCCGGCGCAAGGAGCTGCGTCAGATGATGGAGGAGATGAAGGCCCAGGTGGGGGTCTCCGTCACGCCGGTGCCGTGGGAGTACGCCGATTGGCTGGTGCACGACGCCTACCAGAAAGTGAAGGACACGCCGGGCGAGGGGGTCGCCGACTATCCCGTCCTGCGCAGCCGCCTCGCCACGGCCAAGCCCGCGGAGCGCGCCCATCCGGTCTTCGATGCCATGAACGCGGAGGGCATCGAAGCGACCTCCCTGTCGGAAGTCTCCGACAAGCTCCTGGAGGAACCGGAGCTGCGCACGTGGTTCGTGGAAAAGGAGCTGATGGAGCCTTACCTCCAGCGCCTCGACGAAACCGAGCAGAGCCGCATCGTGCTCAATCCCATGCAGAAGGAGGAGCGCTTCCGGGGCGTCCTGCGGGAAGCCGTCCAGGGCCTCTTCCTGGGCGACGAAACCGCGCCGGTGTTCGAGGCCCGCCTGGAAGACGCCGCCTACCATCTCCACGCCTCCGGCCGGGAGGACCAGGCCCGGCAGGTCCTGCGCATCGCCCTGGCCATCCGCGACCGCGACCTCGGAAGCCTGGGCGTGCCGCTGCTCGAAACCCTCGTGATGCGCAGCGTCGGCCTCTACAAGGAACAGGAGAAGCAGGAAGCGGCGGAAGAGCCGTCGCTGATCGTCAAGCCGTAGCCAATCCTTTCGGGCGCGCATCCCTGCGGGCGCGGCCGTCTGGGGGCTTCGGATCAGTCCGGCAGCACGGCGATCGCCTCGATCTCCACCAAGTAGTCCGGGTCGGCCAGGCCACTGACCACCACGAGCGTGCTCGCGGGCGGATTGTCGCCGAAATACTTGAGCCGCGCCGGGTTCAGGCCGTCCCTGAAGCGCGGGTCGGTGATGTAGGTGGTGATCTTGACGATGTCGGCGAAGCTGGCTCCGGCCTCGTCGAGCACCGCTTTCATGTTCTTGAGGACCTGCTCGGTCTGGGCCGCGACGTCGCCCTTGCCGACGACGTTGTTGTCGGCGTCGACGCCGGTCTGGCCGGCGATGAAGAGCAGGCGCTTGCCTTCCGCCAGGATGCCCTGAGTGTAGCGCGGCCGGGGATCCGGAATGCTCTTGGGCGAAAGTTCTTTTCTCATGATTTCCTCCTGCGGTTTGTGCCGAAATGGACCTTGCGTTTGCTCGGCCAAGCATAGGGAATATCCCTTGCCAATGCCAGATCAGCCGGTTTACCGGTACAGGTGGGCGTCGTCCACCGACGTCTCCGGCTTGCGGATCTGGGGGGTGAGGGAGGGGAGGCCGGGGCGGGCGCGGATCAGGAAGTCCACGGGGATGAAGTCCTTGAGCAGGGGGATGGGCAGGCGCACGCCGGCGTAGGGGCTGACGGCATCGTTGCCTACCACCAACTCGTCGGCCAGGAAGGAATCGGGTGCGTCGGCGCGCACGCTGACGCCCGCGGCGGTGACGCTGCCGCGGACCGTGGGCAGGCCGTAGGCCCGCTGAGGGTCGGTTTCCTTGGTGCTCAAGATCTCGTGGTCGAGGATGGCGGAACGGTCGCGAGCGGCCCGGCCGGTCTCGCGGATGAACTCCAGGTCGGAAGCGTCGGCGCCCAGGTCGCGGGGCTCGAACCGCATCAGGCGCGTAGGAAAGTCCTCGAGCCCGTCGGTTCCGACCGGTTCGCCGGCCCCGCGCGCGCCCAGCGCGTAGCGCTTCTCGCGCAGCAGCATCTCCAGGCCTTCGATGCGCGACCGTGCCACCGGGTAGGTGCGGGTCAACGCGCCCCACGGGGTGTCGTAGTGCAAGAGGATCGCGTGGCGGCCCAGGAGGTTGAGCCCGGCTTCGGCCAGCTCCAGGTTGCGGACCCTGCCGTCGAACAGCGCCGGCTTGAGTCCGAGCCCCTCGGGGCCGTGGAGGCGCGGGTTGTCGGCGAGGTACTGCTTGCTGAGGCGGACGCCGCGGTTCTTTGGCGCCACCAGCCGTGCCAGCCGGCCCTTGGCCTCCTCGCCGGCGGGAGTGTCTGGGTAGTGTCCCAGCACCGCGGCGTAGAGTGCCCGTTGCCGGGTCTTGGACTCCGTCCCCTCGGCGGCGCGCAACAGCGTCCGTCCGGCCTTCTCCTCCAGTTCCCGCACCTCCTCCGCCGGCTTCTTCCCGGAAAGGCGGTAGTATTGGACCGCCTTGTGCGGATGGCCCTGGCTCCTGTAGGCGTCGCCTAGCGCCTGGTAGATGTCCCCGGACTCCTGGGATTCCGGCCGGGCGCGGACGGCGCGGGCGGCCGCGTCGACCACGGTCTGGTTCGACACCGGGTTGCCGCTGAGCATCTCCAATAGATTGCTGGTCACCATGAGGATGTTGGCGGCGCCCAGGGTGGCGGCTCCGGCGATTCCATGGGTGATGATCGGCGCCGCCCCGATCATGGCGTTCTTTTCCAGGAAGTTCTCTCCCAGGAGCGCGAACCGCACCTGATCCAGGCGGTAGCGCGCGTGCTCCCGGTCCAGGGCTCCGCGAAGGTTGTATTCCGGGCTGTCGAGCAGGATGCGCGCGCGTTCGCGGGAGCGCTCGGAGGAGGCGTTGCGCCTGACGGCCGCAAGCGCGCGCTTGGCGTCCCCGTGCCGGCCGTCCATCTCCAGGGCGACGGCGGCGACGTCCCGGGCGAGAGGCTCCAGGCCTTCGCTGGCGTAGCGTTGTGCCATCTCCTCCGCCCGCTCCCGCGCCGCCGCGGCGTCCCTCAGAACCAGAGCGTGGAGCAGCGCGCGAATGTCCTTCCGTTGTTCGGCGTTAACCCCGGCAAGGTCGTCGGCGTCGGCCACGGAGTTGACTTGGCGCCGTCCCTCGTCCCGCTCCTTCCGCGCCGCTTCGATCTCCCGGAGCCGCTCCTTCACCGTTTCGGCCTCCGGCGCCACCGCGGCCGCCAGCCGGGCATGGAACTCCGCGTCGTCGATCCTGCCTTCCGACAGCGCGAGGCTCGCCTGGGTATCGTGCCCGTGGAGCCACACGACGGTCTTCTTGGCTTCGAGCGCGGCGACCGTTTGCTTTACCGCGTCTCCTTGCGGGTGGTTCGGGAAACGCGCGAGAAAACGCTTGTAAAGGACCAGGGCCTTGCGCTCGCCGGCGGGCATGCGCGGCTCGCGGCCCCGGAACAACTCGGCGAAGGCGGTGTCCACGGCGGCGGTGAGATACGAGCCCGACACCCATCCGATCAGATCCACGGAGCCGAGCATGCGGTTCAGCAGTTCGTTCCAGCGGCCGATGTCGCTCTCGGCCACGAGCGCGTCCGCCTGTTCCAGCTCGTCCTCGGCCAGGCGGGCGCGGAGGAACCGGCGCCGCGCGTCGGTGGGAGCGGTCTCCAGGCTTTCTTGCAACGCTTTTCGGTAGGCGTCGCGGTCGGTGAGGGCTGCATGGTGCAGGTCCTGCAGGCCGTGGCTCAACCCGCTTGCCCGCTCGCCGCGGGCGTCGAGTTCGCGGTCCCTCTCCTCGACATGGCGCACGTGGTCGCGCAGCCTCGACCCGTGTCCGCCCAAGGTGTCGCGCAGCGCCCGGCGCGCGCGCTGCTCGATTTCGTCGGGGAAGTAGCGCGCGTCGGTGACCGCGGGCGCGAAGGGATCGAAGCCGTGCAGCGGGTCCAGCATCCGCGGGTGGGCATCGCCGTGGACCTGAGCGGCGGCAACGACCGGCAGTGCCAGGAGCAGGCAGAGCAGCCCGGCGGCAGTCCTCATCGGCTGCGCCTCCGCATCTGTTCCATCATGCCTTTCAGGCCCTCGATCTTTCCGTTGGCTTCGAGTTTCTCCGGCGCGCCGTCCTGCTGTGCCACCTCGGTGTAGAGCTTCATAGCCGATTGGGCGAAGCCCTCGAAGGTCTTGATGTCGAAGGCGAGGCCCTCCGGCTCGTTCAACAGCGCATACTCCCGCGCCAAGCCGGTATAGTAGTCGCCGAAGTCCAGCACGTGGCGGTGATACTTCTTGCTTTCCTGGTGCCGCGACAGGAGCTCGCTGTAGGCCACGGCGACGAGCTCGTCGCCGTCGTTCAGGCCGCGGCGGTTGAGCTCCACGAAGGCGACCTTGGCGCGGTCGACGCGCTCCGCCTCCACCCGGGCCAGGGACTCCAAGGGCGTCCCCGCGTGACGCTCGATCAAAGCGTTCCATGCGCGCACGCGCTCGTCCAGCGCCTTGATGTAGTCGGACGCATCGTCGGCCGGCAAGGCGGTGGCGGCGATGCGCTGGAACGTCTCCAGGGCGTCGATTTGGCGGCGCGCCTGTTCCGCCAGTTCACCCCCGGCGCGCGCCACGCCGCGGTAGTGGCGGAGCGCGCGCCGGTAGTCCCTCAGGCGCTCGTAGGCGGTGGCGCGGGTGAACCCCACGATGTCGCGGTACCCGTTCCCGTGCTTGCGCTCGAAGTCCTCCAGCCGCAGCAGGGTGGCCTTGAGGATGCTGGTGCCGGTGACGTCCTTGGGCACGTCGAACCGGTACACGTCCTCGCGTCCGAGCCGTTGGAACTCGCTGACGATCTCCACCAGGTTCGCCGGCTGCGCGTAACGCGGCTCGTAACGCGGCTCCGGTTCGGGCGAGGGCGCGCCCGTGCGCGCGCACCCGGCCGCGAGCAGCAGCGCCAGCGCAAGCCCGGCGGCCGCCGTCCGTGTCGGGTCCGGCAAACTCATGCGGCAACTTGCGCGATACGACGCTAGGGTCTTGTGGTGATGAGCGAATAGCACAGCACCAGCTCGCCTTCTTCGGCCGCGAAGTCGTGGGGCACGCCCGCGGGAATGTGGCACAGCATGCCGGCCTGGAGCGGCGTCACCTCGCCGCCGGCCCGCAGCCGCCCCCGCCCCCGCAGCACGTGGCACACCACGTCCTTGTCGTCGTGGACGATCTGCCGCGGGTCCGCCGCCGTGGTGGCCGCGAACGAGACCAGTCCCACGTTGAAGCCGTCGCCTTCGATGCAGCCCGTGTGGCGGATCTCCGCGTTGACGGCCGCAAGCTCGGCAAGGGCCTCGTCGATACGCACGACCTTGGTGCTGCGGGCGGAAGGGTTGGACACGTCGGACTCCGTCTACCCGGCCTCCGTGATGTGGCGCAGGATGGCGTCCATGGCGCGTTCCGCGTCCGTGTCCGGCACCCGGCAGGACCCCACCACCCGGTGGCCGCCGCCGCCGTAGTGGCTGAGAAGGTCGCCGACGTTGACCGTGGAGGTGGTGTTGAAGATGTTGTAGCCCACCGAGATGGCGGTGGTGCCGGCGCGCTGCGGATCGCGCGAGACCTTCATGGAGATGTTTCCCTCGGGAAACAGCGTGTAGAGCAGGAAGCGGTTGGCGTCGGTGAGGTCCTCGGCGCCGCGCAGGTCGAGATAGATGACGTTGCCGCGAAGCTCGGCGTGCTCCATGAGTTGCCGCCGCAACCGTTCCTGCAGGCCGAGGACCCGCTCGCAACGCCGGTGGACCTCGGGGTCGTCGAGCACCTGTTCCAAAGTGCGGTCCCGGATCAGGGCGATCAGCCGGCGCCAGTAGGGCTCCTCGTCGCCGTCCTTGCCGTAGATGGTCATGGAGACGAGCACGTACCCGGCGGGGCGCAGCACGTCCTCGCGCGTGAGATACCCGCCGTCGATCTTGTCCGTGTCTTCGAGCAGCGCCGTGAACCGGTCGGTGCGCATCAGTTCGAGGCCCGGGCGGTAGCGCGTCTCCGATGCGCTCGGCACCTCCGAGTAGTACTCGAACACCACGCGCGCGGCGCTCGGCGCGAGCCGGAAGGCGCCGCGGCCCGGCACCACCGGACGGTCGAAGCCCGCGGCCCCGTTGGTGAAGTGATGGTCGAACCACAGGGTGCACGCCGGGTGGTAGGGCAGGTTGGCGATGACGTCGCCCGCGCGGACGTCGACGGCGCCGTCCTGCATGAACTTGGGCTCGACGAAGAGGTAGGAGTCGATGTCCTCGACCGCGGTGATGAGCGCGCCGCAGACGATGCCGTCGAAATCGGGACGGGTCACGAGCCTCATGCGCTGAGCACCTCGGCCACCGGGGTCAGCGGCAGGTTCAGGGCGCCGGCGACGCCGCCGTGGGTCACCCGCCCGTCATGGACGTTGAGGCCCCGGGCCAGCGCGGCGCTTTCCCGCATCGCCCGCTGAAGCCCCTTGTCGGCGATGGCCAGGCCGTAGGACAGGGTGGCGTTGGTCAGCGCATAGGTGGAGGTGTGGGGCACCAGCGCCGGCATGTTGGTGACGCAGTAGTGCACCACCCTCTCCTCGACGTAAATGGGGTCCCGGTGGGTCGTGGGCCGCGAGGTCTCGGCGAACCCTCCCTGGTCGATGGACACGTCCACGATGGCCGCGCCGCGCTTCATCTGCCGCACCCGGTCGCGCGGCAGGAGCATGGGCGTGCGGTCCCCGGTGATGAGCACCGAGCCGATGAGCAGGTCGGCGTCCACGATCTCCTCCTCCAGGTTGGCGCGGTTGGACATGAGGGTGGTGAGCCGCCCGCCCAGGATGTCGTGGATGTAGCGCAACCGCGCCGAATTCACGTCCAGCACGCTCACGTCGGCGCCCATGCCCGCGGCCACCTGGCACGCGGAAGCTCCCACGGTGCCGGCTCCGAGCACCACCACCTTGCCCGGCCGCACCCCCGAGGCGCCGCCCAGGAGCACGCCGCGTCCGCCGTGCTCGGCCTGAAGGGCCCATGCCCCCACCTGGAGCGACAGGCGCCCGGCGATCTCGCTCATGGGCGTCAGCAAGGGCAGCGAGCCGTCCTCCAGCGCGATGGTCTCGTAGCCCAGGGCGGTGACGCCCCGGTCGCACAGGGCCCGGGTCAAATCGGGCTGCGCCGCCAGGTGGAGGTAGGTGAACAGCACCAGTCCCGGTCTCAGGGAGGCGAACTCCTCGCTCAGGGGCTCCTTGACCTTCATCACGAGGTCGGACCGTTCCCACACTTCGCGCGCCCGCTCCACCACGGTGGCGCCGGTGGCGGTGTAGGCGCGGTTGGCGATGTGGCTGCCCCTGCCTGCGTTGCGTTCCACCACCACCTGGTGGCCGTGGGCGATGAAGGCCGCCGCCCCCGCGGGTGTCAGCGCCACTCGATTCTCTTCGGTTTTCAACTCCTTGGGGACGCCGATGACCATGATTTCATTGGTACGTGAGCACCCTTGGGGTGTCAAGACGGGGGCTCCGGCCGCGGTTTCGCGTCAATTCATTGACCTCGTTTCAAGGGCGTGTTACCGGTTTCTTGATCCTTTGGTTGTAACTTGATCGAGGCGGCGGGACCCATGATCATCGACGGCAAGGCGGTGGCGCAGCAGGTGCGCGACGAGGTGCGGGTAGCCGCCCAGCGGCTCAGGAACGACCACGGCGTCGTACCCGGTCTGGGCGTGGTGCTGGTCGGAGACGATCCGGCGTCGCGGGTGTACGTGCGCAACAAGGAGAAGGCGTGTGCGGAGGTGGGCATCCGCTCGGTGGAGCATCTGCTGCCGGCGTCGGTGTCGGAGCACGAGTTGCTGGACCTGATCGCCAGTCTCAACGAGGATCCGGCCATCCACGGCATCCTCGTGCAACTGCCGCTGCCGGAACAGATCGCCAGCGCGCGCATTCTCGAGGCCGTGTCGCCGGCCAAGGACGTGGACGGGTTTCACCCGGTGAACCAGGGATTGCTCCTTTCCGGCGGCGAGGGCTTCAGGCCGTGCACCCCGCTGGGGATCATGCGCATGCTGGACTCGGTCGGTTGCCCGCTCAAGGGCAGGAACGCGGTGGTGGTGGGGCGCAGCAACATCGTCGGCAAGCCCGTGGCGCTGATGCTGCTGGAGCGGCACGCCACGGTCACGCTCTGTCATTCGCGCACCGCGGATCTCGCGGGCGAAGTGGGCCGGGCGGACGTGGTGGTGGCGGCCGTGGGCAAGACCCACGCCATCCGCGGCGAGTGGATCAAACCCGGCGCCGTGGTCATCGACGTGGGCATCAACCGGTTGCCTGACGGGAAGCTCGCGGGCGACGTGGAGTTCGACGCCGCGCGGGAGCGCGCATCGTGGATCTCGCCCGTGCCCGGAGGCGTCGGCCCCATGACCATCTGCATGCTCTTGTCCAACACGCTGCTGTCGGCGCAGCGTTCCGTCGCGTAGGCGGTACCGCCGGCCGGCTGGTGTGCCGTACACGGGGGTCTCCGACCATGGTGGAAGAGGCGCAGGGCAAACAACTCCGCAGGACGCCGTTGCATGAGCGGCACAAGGCGCTGGGCGCGCGCATGGTGGGGTTCGCCGGATGGGAGATGCCGGTCCAGTACCGGGGCATCCAGGCCGAGCACGCGGCAGTGCGCTCCGGGGCCGGGCTCTTCGACGTGAGCCACATGGGAGAGTTGGAGGTGACGGGCGCCGGCGCTTCGCGGTTCTGCCAGCGGGTCACCACCAACGACGTCACGCGCCTGCAGCCGTCACAGGCTCAGTACACGCTGTTGCTGAACGAGCGCGCGGGCGTGATCGACGACCTGGTGATCTTCCGTCTGGAGGAGGCACGTTACCTGCTGTGCGTGAACGCCTCCCGCGCGGACGTCGATTTCGAGTGGCTGGCGGATCACGCGGACGACGACGTGACCGTGGAAAACGTCAGCGACGCCTATGCGTTGCTGGCGCTTCAGGGGCCCGCCGCCGCGGGAATCCTGCAACCGTTGACCGCGGCGGAGCTGTCGACGCTCAAGCCGTTCCAATTCGTGAATGGGGACGTGAGCGGAATCCCCTGCATGATTTCACGCACCGGGTACACCGGGGAGGACGGGTTCGAGCTCTATTGCGCTGCGGGAGACGGCGCCGCGCTTTGGGACACCCTCACGGCGGCGGGCGACGTGGAGCCGGCCGGCCTGGGCGCGCGCGACACCCTCCGCCTGGAGAAGGGCTACTCGCTCTACGGCCATGAACTCGACGAGACCACGACGCCGTTGGAGGCCCGGCTCGGCTGGGTCACCAAGCTCGACAAGGGGCCGTTCATCGGCTCCGAGGTGTTGGCGCGGAAGGAGCCGCTTGTGCGGCGCTTGGCCGGGCTGATGATGGAAGAGGCGGGCATTGCCCGCCAAGGCTACCCGATATGGCGCGAAGGGCGCGAAGTGGGGCGCATCACCAGCGGCACTCTGTCGCCGACCCTGGGCAAGGCCATCGCGCTGGGTTACGTCGCGCCGGAGTCCGCGGCGGCGGACACCGAGGTGGAGGTGGAAATCCGCCGCAGGCGGGTGCGCGCCCGCATCGTCCGCGTGCCGTTCGTCCGGTAGCGAACCGGCCGGCCGCGAAGGAGGAATCGATGGAGTACCCCAAGGGTCTGCGGTATTCGAGGGAGCACGAGTGGGTGCTGGTGGAGGACGCGGACGGCGCCGTCATCGGCATATCCGATTTCGCCCAGAACGAACTGGGAGACGTGGTGTACGTGGAGGCCCCGGCGATGGGGGAGACCATCAGCAAGGACGATCCGTTCGGCGCGGTGGAGTCCGTGAAAGCGGTGTCGGACCTCTACGCGCCGGTGAGCGGCACCGTGGTCGAGGTCAACGATGCGCTGACGGACACCCCGGAGCTTGTCAACGAGGACCCCTACGGCGAGGGGTGGATCATCAAGGTGACCATGTCGGACGTCAGCGAGCTCGACGACCTCTTGACCCATGAGGAGTACAAGGAGCACTGCGAAGGGCAGCCGGATGACGACGACGGCGGCGCTTGACGCAGCGTACTAGAACATAGAGGAGCCTGCCGTGGACCCGACAGATCACAGGAATTCGTTTCGGGAGCTGTTTTCGTCACGGCACATCGGTCCCGGTGCGGCGGAAGTGCGGGAGATGCTGGCCGTCCTGGGCCTCGATTCCCTCGAGGACCTCGTGCGGCGGGCCGTGCCCGAGAACATCCGCTTCCCGGATACCCTGGACTTGCCCGAGCCCCTGACCGAAGAGCAGCTTCTGCGCGCGGCGCGCGCCGTCGCCGCCGACAACCGGCCCGCCCGCTCCTACCTCGGGGTGGGCTACTACGACTGCTACACGCCCGCCGTCATCCTCCGGAACATCCTCGAGAATCCGGGCTGGTACACCGCCTACACGCCGTACCAGCCGGAAATCTCCCAGGGGCGCCTGGAGGCGCTGCTGAACTTCCAGACCATGGTCACCGACCTCACGGCCATGGAAATCGCCAATGCCTCCATGCTTGACGAGGGAACGGCGGCCGCCGAGGCCGTGTTCCTGGCGTTGAACGCCGAGAAGCAGGGGCGGCGGAAGCTCTTCGTGTGCGAGGACGTCTTCCCCCAGACCGTGGAGGTGGTGGGCACGCGCGCGCGCCCCATCGGGGTGGAGCTGACGAGCGGCAGCGCCGGCGCCGATCTTCCGGCGGACGCGTTCGCCGCCGTCATCCAGTATCCGGCGGCGAGCGGCGCCATCCCGGACCTCGACGGGTTCCTTCGGCGGTGCCGGGCCGGCGGGCTGATGGGCATCGTCGCCACCGACCTCCTGAGCCTTTGCCTGCTCGCGCCGCCGGGGGAAATGGGCGCCGACGTGGTGGTCGGCAGCGCCCAGCGTTTCGGCGTGCCCATGGGCTTCGGCGGTCCCCATGCCGGCTTCCTCGCCACCCGCGAGCGCTACAAGCGCATGATGCCGGGCCGCCTGGTGGGGGTGTCCCGGGACGCCCACGGCGAACGCGCGCTGCGGCTGGCATTGCAGACCCGCGAGCAGCACATCCGGCGCGAGAAGGCCACCAGCAACATCTGCACCGCCCAGGTGCTGCTGGCGGTCATGGCGTCCATGTACGCGGTCTATCACGGCCCGGCGGGGCTCAGGAACATCGCCGAGCGGGTGCACCGCCACACGTCGTTCCTGGCACGGCGGCTCCGCGCCGCCGGCTTTTCCCTGGCCGCCGATAGCTTCTTCGACACGCTGCGCGTCGATGCCGGCCCGGAACGCGCGGGCGCGATCCAGCGCGCGGCGGCGGAGCGCGGCATCAATCTCGGACGGCCCTCGGAGGGACAGTTGCACGTGGCTCTGGACGAGACCACCGCGGCGGAGGACCTCGGCGAGCTGCTGGAAGCGTTCGGTGCGCCGGCGGCGGATGAAGACCTGGCGGCGGCCGTTGCGCGGGAAGCGAGCGTGCACCTGCCCGACGCGTGCGTGCGCAGGAGCGGTTACCTGGAAGCCGAAGCGTTCAACCGCCACCATTCCGAGACCCAGATGCTGCGCTACATGGCGGAGCTCCAGGCCAAGGACCTCAGTCTGGCCCAGTCCATGATCCCGCTGGGTTCGTGCACCATGAAGCTCAACGCCACCGCCGAGATGATCCCCGTGACCTGGCCCGAGTTCGCCCGCATGCATCCCTTCGCGCCCGCGGACCAGACCCAAGGCTACCGGCGCCTCATCACCCAGTTGGAGGAGTGGCTCGCGGCCATCACGGGCTTCGCTGCGGTGTCGGTGCAGCCCAACGCCGGCTCCCAGGGAGAGTACTCGGGCCTGCTGGTGATTCGGGAGCACCACGCCGCCAACGGCCAGGGCGGACGCGACGTGTGCCTCATCCCCAGCTCCGCCCACGGCACCAATCCCGCCAGCGCGGTGCTGGCGGGCATGCGCGTGGTGGTGGTGGACTGCGACGAGGACGGCAACATCGACCTGGACGACCTGCGCGCCAAGGCCGACCGCTTCGGCGGCGAGCTCGGCGCCCTGATGGTCACCTATCCGTCCACCCATGGGGTTTTCGAGGAAGGGATTACCGAGATCTGCCGCATCGTCCACGAGCGCGGCGGACAGGTCTACCTGGACGGCGCCAACCTGAACGCGCTGGTGGGGTTGTGCCAACCGGGACGCATCGGTCCGGACGTCTGCCACCTGAACCTGCACAAGACCTTCTGCATCCCCCATGGCGGCGGCGGCCCGGGGGTCGGGCCGCTGGCCGTGGCGGAGCACCTCCGGGGGTATCTCCCTACCCACGGTGTCGCGCCCGAATGCGGCCCGGCGGGCGGCATCACGGCGGTGTCGTCGGCCCCTTGGGGCAGCGCCGGCATCCTGCCGATATCCTGGGCGTACATCGCCATGATGGGCGCCGCCGGCCTCACCCGCGCCACCCAGGTGGCGGTGCTCAACGCCAACTACATCGCGCACCGGCTGTCGTCCGGTTACCGCATCCTCTACCGCGGCAAGAACGGCATGGTGGCGCACGAGTGCATCGTCGACGTACGCCCGTTCAAGGCGTCGGCCGACATCGCCGTGGAGGACGTGGCCAAGCGGCTCATGGACTACGGCTTCCACGCGCCCACCATGTCCTGGCCCGTGGCCGGTACGCTGATGATCGAGCCCACCGAGAGCGAGTCGCGCGAGGAGCTGGACCGCTTCTGCGACGCCATGCTGGCCATCCGCGAGGAGATCCGCGAGATCGAGACCGGCGCCGCGGACGCGTCGGACAACGTGCTCAAGAACGCGCCTCACAGTGCCTCGCACCTCTTGTCGGACGACTGGCCGCACCCGTATTCGCGAGACAAGGCGGCGTTCCCGTTGGAGTGGGTGCGGCAGCGCAAGTTCTGGGTTCCGGTGGGACGGGTGGACAACGCCTACGGCGACCGCAACCTGGTGTGCACCTGCGCGCCCGTGGCCGCGTACGCGTAGCGCGGCTGTCAATCAAGCCGTATTTCGGCTAGAGTGGGGACATCATGTTTGGCTTGGGTATATGGGAACTGCTGATCATCCTGGTGATCATCCTGGTTCTCTTCAGCCGCAGGCTGCCGGAGCTGGGCCAGGGTCTCGGCAAGGGGATCAAGAGCTTCCGCAAGTCGCTCCACGAGCCGGACGAGATCGACGTCACCGCCGCCGAGAAGGGTGAGGGCGACGGTTCCAAGAAAGACTGAGGGCGGGACGGGTCGCTAGGCGGCGCCGCCGCCGTCGGCCGCGAGCACCCGGCAACTGAAGGATGCCACCGCCGCCTCTGGCTTGGGAAAGACGATCGTGAAGTCCGCCGATCCGTTGGGCGGGATGTGGTAAGCGCTTTGAGGCTTGAGGCTCTGTAGCAGCGAGATCTCTCGCAGGCTCATGTCCTCGAGGATCTTGGGTGAAATGGCGTTACCCACGAAAGTCACCTGCCTTCCCACCTGTTTCCCTTCCGCATCGAAAAGCTGAGCCTCGATCTGAATCTGACGCATGCTCTGGTCGTTCCGGTTGACCAGCTTGCCGGAGACCACGAAGACCTCCGTCTGGTTCAGGACCGGCCGGACGCCGGACACCAGCGATTCGAATACCAGCGTGCTTTGGTAGTGCTTGCTGTCGAATACGGCCGCGCCGTACCAGGGTATCCGCCGCAGCAGACCGTCCAGCGGCTGGGGGTTGATCATGTGGATCAGCGTCACCAGGCCCGCGGCGAACAGGATGAGTCCGATGAGACTCACGAAAGGCACCACGGAGCCTTTGGTGTCGGGCAGGGGCGGCGGGGGTGCTTCCCGTTTGGGCGGGATCAGGAAATCGTCGTCGATCTCGAAGTCCGGTCGCGGGCGGTCGGGTCCCGCGTCCATGGCGTCGGAGCCGCCCTCCTGGTCGAACGTGAGAACCTGGGGTTCGTCCGGCGAAGAGGCCTCCTCGGGATCGACGTCGAACTCCGGGTAGGGGAGCTCGGGGTCGCGCGCCCCGGTGTCGTCCGTGTCGAATTCCTCGACGGCTTCCTCCTCAAGGGCCGGGGGCGGCGGGTCGCCGGCCGGCGCCAGCGCCGTAACGTCTGCGTTCTCCACGTCCTCGACACCTGCTTCCTCGATGGCATCGTCGTCCAGGGAGCCGGCGTCTTCGTCGGGTTCCTCCCGCAGGGCTCCGGGGGATGCGTCCTCTTCGGCGAGTTGGGGGCCGGCGGCGGTTTCATGCCCGGCCCCCGCCGTGTCGCCGGCCGGGTCCGGCGCGCTTGGGGTGGGATCCGTTTCCGGCGCGTCGCCGGCGGCTTCGGGCTCCGCGTCCGACCGCTCTTCGTCCAACTGCAGGCGCACGTGCACGCTGAAGACGTGCTTGCAGCGGGAACAGCGGAAACTCGGCTTGGGCGCGTCGAAGACGCTGCCGTCGACCTTGTACGTCGTGGAACAGTTCGGACAGCGAATGATCATGGCCGTTCAGGTCGCGCGCGAACCGGGTCCCGTGACTCCATGCGGGCGCCGGGCGCGGTCCGGGGCGCGAGTGTCAGATGGAAAAGTCCACGTTGCCGACGTCAAGGCTTTCCTTCCACGTGGTCCAGAGGTTCGTCGTCATGTAACGCGCGCCGAAGTCGGGAAACACCGCCACCACCGTGCCGTGGGTGAGGCGCCGGGCCACGGCCATGGCCGCCACCAGGGCGGCGCCGGATGATTGCCCCACCAGCAGCCCCTCCTCCTGGCTCAGCCGGTAGACCATCTCGTAGGCGTCCTCGGTGGACACCGGGATCTTCAGGTCCAGCTCCTCCTCATGGTAGATGCCCGGAACGATGGAGCTGGCCATGTGCTTCAGCCCTTCGAGTCCGTGGATCTCGGAGTCGGGCTCGGCCGCGATCACGCGGATGCGCGGATCCCGCTCTTTCAGGAAGCGTCCCGCCCCCATCACGGTGCCGCCGGTGCCGATGCCGGCGACGAAGTGGGTGACGCCCCCCTCGGTCTGCCGGTAGATCTCGGGACCGGTGGCCTCGTAGTGGGCCTGACTGTTCATCGGGTTGAAGTACTGGTCGGGCTTGAAGTATCCGTCCGGGTCCTCCGCGACGATCTTGCGGCAGAGACGGATGGCTCCGTCGGAGCCTTCCAGCGGATCGCTGTAGACGATCTCCGCGCCGAACAACCGGATGATGTTCTTGCGTTCCTCGCTCACGTTGGCGGGCACCACCAGCCGTACGGGGTAGCCCAGCGCCGCGCCGATCATGGCGATGGCGATGCCGGTGTTGCCCGAGGTGGAGTCGATGATGGTGCGGCCCGGCGTGAGCCGCCCGGTGTCGATGGCATCCCGGATCATCCGGAGGGCGGGGCGGTCCTTCACCGAGCCGCCGGGATTGAACCCCTCGAGCTTGGCCAGCACCCGCACGCCCCGTGACAACCCGCTGGTTATCCGCCGGACCTCCACCAGGGGCGTGTTGCCGACAAGCTCGACGATGCCGTCGACCTTGCGCGGCCGGCCAAGGGGCGAGGCGGCGTCCTGGTTCAGCGCGGTGAGCATGGAGCGTGCCGGGAACTCGCTAGAGGCCGCCGGCGATGGCCGGGACGATGGAGATGCTGTCGCCGTCCTTCAACGCGGTATCGACGTTCTGGAGAAAGCGGATGTCGTCGCCGTTGACGTAGACGTTCACGAACCGGCGCACCTTGCCGCTTTCGTCCATGATGCGCTCCTTGATGCCGGGGTGCTTCTGCTCCAGATCCTCCAGCATGGCCAGAACGGTGTCGCCGTTGACGTCGACCTCGTCCGATCCCTGGGTGAATTTTCTCAGCGGCGTAGGCACGCGTACACGAACACTCATGAAACAACCTCCCTCTCCATCAGGATAAAACCCGGTTGCGACCTTTTCAATGGCGCCTTCAGCCCGCCTTCGCGTCCGGCCGCGTTGCGCGCGTCAGCCCGTCGTACAGTTCGTCGAAGTTGCCCAGGTCGGCGTCGATGCTGTACGGCCGGTCGACGATGTGCGCCACCGTCTCGATGGTCTTGTAGCCGTTCCCGGTGATGGAGATGACGATGGACTCGTCCCGTGGAATCCGGCCCTGCTCGATGAGCTTCTTCGTCACCGCCACCTCGGTGCCCCCTGCGGGCTCGGTGAAGATGCCCTCGGTGGCGGCCAGCAAGCGGATGCCGTCGAGGATCTCCTCGTCGGTGACGTTCTCGCCCCATCCGCCGGTCTCCTTCAGCGTCTGGATGACGTAGTAGCCGTCGGCCGGGTTGCCGATGGCGATGGAGGTGGCGATGGTGTCGGGCTTCACCGGGTCGACGACGTCGGTGCCGCGCTTGAGCGCGTTGATGATGGGCGAGCAGCCAGCCGCCTGCGCGGAGTAGATGCTGCACGGCTCGTCCGGGTCCACCAGCCCCACCTTGCGCAGCTCCTTGAACCCCTTGCCCAGCTTGGGCAGGATGGTGCCTCCCGCCGAGCCCACCACGATGTGCCGCGGCAGCTTCCAGCCGAGCTGTTCGGCCACCTCGAAGGCGTGCGTCTTCGCGCCCTCGGAGTAGTAGGGCCTCAGGTTCACGTTGACGAACGCCCACTGGTACTTGTCGCCGATCTCGCTGCACAGCCGGTTGACGTCGTCGTAGGTCCCCTTGATGGCCACGGTGCGCGGGCCGTAGATGGCGGAGCCGACGATCTTCCCTTCCTCCAGCCCCTCGGGGATGAACACGTAACAGTTGAGCCCGGCGCTGGCGGCGTGGGCCGAAACCGAGTTGGCGAGGTTGCCGGTGGAGGCGCACGAGACGGTTTCGTAGCCGAACTCGATGGCCTTGGAGATGGCCACCGACACCACCCGGTCCTTGTACGAGAAGGTCGGGTGGTTCACGGAGTCGTCCTTGAGGTACAACTCGTCGACGCCCAGCGCCTCGCCCAGGCGGCGCGCACGGATGAGTGGGGTATAGCCCGAGTAGAGGCCCACGCGGGGCTCCTGGTCGATGGGCAGCAGCTCCCGGTAACGCCACAGGTTGCGGGCCCGCGAGGCGATCTTCTCCCGGCTCACGCTATCGCGGATCGCGTCGTAGTCGTACTCCACCTCGAGGGGGCCGAAGCAGTCCTCGCACACGTGCAGGGGCGCCGTGGGATACTCCCGGCCGCACTCCCGGCATTTCAATCCTTTCACAAAGCTCATGCGTGACTCCTTTGGGACGCCGGCGGGCCCGCGGATGCGCCGCAAGCCTTGCAGCGCGGGTTCGGCGACACCGGCACCTTTCTTATTTCCATGGTCTTGGCGTCATAGGTGAGCAGGCTGTTCACCAGCAGGTGCTCCTCGAGGCCGACGATGTACTTGACGGCCTCGGTGGCCTGGATGGATCCGATGGTCCCCGCCACCGCGCCCAGGATACCCGCCTGCTGGCACCCCAGGACCTCGCCGGGCGCCGGCGGCTCCTCGAAAAGGCAGCGATAGCAGGCGCTGTCCGGCGGCACCACCGTCATGGTCTGGCCCTGAAGGCGTACGATCCCCGCGTGGGAAAACGGCTTGCTCATGGCCACGGCGACATCGTTGACCAGGAACTTGGTGTCGAAGTTGTCGCTTCCGTCGATGACGAAGTCGTACGGTTCCATGAGCCCGGCGGCGTTGTCTTCGGTCAGGCGCACGTCGTGGACCTCCACCTCCACCTCGGCGTTGAGCTCGCGCAGCCGCGACCTCGCCGATTCCACCTTGCGCTGACCCTGGTCGGCGGTGGTGTGGAGGATCTGCCGCTGCAGGTTGGAGAGGTCCACCGTATCGCCGTCCACGATGCCGAGCCGCCCGATGCCGGCGGCGGCCAGATAGAATGCCGCGGGGCTTCCCAGACCGCCGGCTCCCACCACCAGGGCACTCGCCTGGCGCAGGCGTATCTGGCCGGCGCCGCCGACGTCGGGGATCATGATCTGGCGGCTGTATCGCTCGATTTGATCAGGGGTCAGACGCATCGAACGCGGGCTCCAGGCTAAGCTTCAACGACACTACTCAAGACACTACAAACGAAAAAAAACCTCTTCCAAGATGAGAAGAGGTTTTCTCCTCACCTTATCTGTCCCTTGCGGGCCGGAATTAGCACCTGCGTTCCCTTGGGATACGTGGTTGCTGTGGCTTCAACGGGCCTGTCCCTCCACCACTCTGGATAAGGTGTCCAGTTGCTTTAAGCAGTTCCTGTACTTCTACCCGATTTCCTTTCGAAAGTCACGCCGCGCGCCGCGGTTCATGGACGGGCCGGTCGCCGAACTCGTGTCCACAACCCTTGCACTGGAACTCATAAAGAGGCATGAGGTGTTCTCCTTTCGGCGCGAAACCGTTCCGTACCCGCGGTGGGAGGGCCGGCAAGGTAGAGCACTGCCAATATACTCCACCGCACGGCGGTGGCAAACCCCTGCGCCGGGAGACGGGGAGGTTGTCATGCTGTTTCTCAACAACGACGATGTCGCTCGGGTCATCGACATGCCGCTTTGCCTGGACGCCCTGGAAAGCCTGTTCCGGGAACTGGCCAGGGGCGACGCCGTGGGCATGGGGCGCATGGACATGTACGTGCCCTCGGGGCAGGAGTCACCCTACCACCGTCTCGCCCTCATGGTCGGGGGCAGCCGCCAGGACGGCTACGCCTGCATCCGCATCATCTCGGACATGGTGAGCTGGCCCATGGAGCGGGGCCACCGGCGCGAGAACAAGTACGCCCGCGAGCCCGGCACCTGGTGCGGCCTGCTGCTGCTCTTCAGCACCCGCGACGGGACCCCGGTGGCCATGATGAACGACGGCCGCCTCCAGCACGACCGCGTGGGCGCTGGTGCCGGCCTGGGGGCCAAGTACCTGGCGCGGGAGGACAGCCGCACGGTGGCGATGATCGGTTCCGGCGGCATGGCACGTAGCTACCTCGACGCGCTTGTGCGGGTGCGTCCCGTCACCAGGGTCAGGGCTTTCAGCTTGAACCCGGAGAATGTCCGGCAGTACGCGGAAGAGATGAGGGCGCGGCACGGGATCGAGGTGGAAGTCGCCGCGGACGCGCGCACGGCGGTGCGGGGCGCGGACATCGTGTGCTGCTGCGCGTCCGCCATCGAGCCGGTGTTCTTCTCGGACTGGCTGGAGCCGGGCATGACCGTCATCGACGTCAACCGGAACTCCGTGGAGCCGGGCTTCCTTCACGCCGTGGACGTGGCGGTGCGCCCGGGAGACGCCACTCCCTACCTGGAGAACCCCCCGCCCGAAGCCTTCTACGCCCGCGGCGGCTACCTGGGTTACGTCGCCGGTCAGGAGGAGGAGCGGGCGCTGGTGCCGCGCGTGAACCTGACGCGCGAGATCGTGGACATCCCCAAGTTGCCCGACCTCATCAGCGGCCGGATCCCCGGGCGCACCAGCCCGGACCAGACCGCATGGTTCATGAACATCGGCGCCATCGGCCCACAGTTCAGCGCCGTCACCGGCGCCGTCTACGAACGCGCCCGCGACGCCGGCCTCGGCCGGGAGATTCCCACCGAGCTGTTCCTGGAAAACATCCGGGCGTGAGGCCCGGCTACGGCTTCGCAAGCCTGCGTTCAAGGTCCAGAAACTCGTCCATCCGCAGCACGTTGTGGTACTCGTCCAGGGACGCCATGTGCTCCCGGAGGCTTTGGGTGGTGCCTTCCTCGTGCAGCGCCGCGAAGACGCGGCCGACGGTTTTCACCAGCGTGTAGCGAACGGACCCGGGGAACAGCGCCAGCTTGAACCCTTCGGCGCCCGCGTCGCTCACGGTCAGGTTCGACGCCGGAAGGGTCTCGTCCATGTTGACCACCAGCGGACCGGGAACGCGGCGGCGGAGCTCACGCAATTCCTCGATGGCGCCCGGTACCTGTACGAATATCGCGTCGGCGCCGGCCTCGCGGTAGGCGCGCCCGCGCCGGATGGCCTCGTCGAGGCCGCCCGAGGAATATGCCAATGTGCGCGCGATGATCACGGTGTCGGGGTCTTTGCGCGCGGCGCACGCCGCGGCGACCTTCTCCACCATCTCCTCGGTCGAAACCAGCGGATGTCCCCCCGCCAGCAACCCACAGCGCTTGGCGGGCGTTTGATCCTCGATCTGAACCGCCGCCGCCCCCGCGTGCTCCAGCGCCGCGACGGCGCGGTGCACCTGAAGCGGTCCGCCGAAACCGGTGTCCGCGTCCACCAGTAGCGGAATGCGCAGCACTTGGCTCAGGTTGCGCACGTGCGCGACGAGGGCGTCGGCGGAGAGGAACCCGAGGTCGGGGAGGCCCAGGAGACTGGCGGTGGTGGCGTTGCCGCCCAGCAGCGCCGCGCGAAAGCCGGCCCGTTCCGCGAGCAGCGCGGTCAGGGCGTCGTGAACGCCCGGGACGCTCAGGCAACCGTCCTCGGCAATCGCGTCCCTAAGGCGTGCGGCGGTGCTCATGTCGTGGTCCTCCTCGATCATTCGACCAACCCGCTGGTTGCGGGTATGATTCAGGAACCCGCGCCCGCGCGCAAGCGAATCGGAGTTGCGCGGCATCCGGAGCCATGAAGATCACCGCCGTCGACATCCACCCCCTGCGGGTTCCGCTGAAGGGCGTCTTTCGCAACGCCCACGACGTCAAGACCCACCAGGACAGCATCGTGGTGCGCGTATGCACCGACGAGGGTCCGGTCGGTCTGGGCAACGTCGATCCTGATCCCGGCCACTCCGCGGAGAGCTTCGCCGAGACCCTGAAGGCGGTGCGGATGCTGGCGCCGGGCCTTGTCGGGCGCGATCCCCTGAACATCTCCGCGGCATTGGACCTCATGGACCGCGCCCTGCCATGCCATCTGGATGCCAAGGCCGTGCTGGAAATGGCGCTTTTCGACCTCAAGGGCAAGGCCCTGGACCAGCCGGTGCACTCGCTTCTGGGCGGACGGCTCCGGGACGGGCTGCGGCTCAACGGCTGGATCGGGATGCTGGAACCGGACGAGGCCGCGCGGGAGGCGGCGGGCTGGCGTGATGCCGGTTTCCGTTCGGTGAAGATCAAGTTGGGCTCGGGCGTGGAGTTCGATGGCGACCGGGTGGCGGCGGTGCGCGGCACTGTCGGGCCTGCCATGCAGCTCCGGGTGGACGCCAACGAGGCTTACGGCGTGGACGAGGCCATCCGGCTGGGCAAGGCTTTGGCGCCAATGGACGTGGCGCTGCTGGAGCAGCCCGTAGCCCGGTCGGACTACGCGGGTCTGGCGCGGGTGCGGCGCGCCGTCGACATACCGGTCATGGCGGATGAAGCCATTGTCGGTCCCGAGACCCTGGTGGAGGTTATCCGGAAGGAAGCCGCCGACATCGTCAAGGTCAAGGTGATGAAGCAGGGCGGCATCACCCGCACCGTGCGCATGGTGCACATGGCCGAGGCCGCGGGCATCCGCTGTGTCGTCGGTCACGGTTTCGGCCTGACCATCAACACGCTGTCGGAGTTGCACGTGGCCGCAAGCTGCGCCAACGTCATGGAGGGATGCGAATCGGTGGGTCCGCTCAAGATGGGCGGGGACGTGGTGACCCGGCCGATCGACGAGAGCGGGGGATGGGTCGCGGTCCCGGACGCGCCGGGGCTCGGCGCCGAGCTCGATCCGTCCGGGTTGGAGCGCTGGAGCGTATCCGCGCCCTAGCGACGCGGAAGACGCGGACTTCGGGCTCCGCGGGCTACCCATCGATCTTTTCCTGGACGGGTGCAGACCGTCCGTAGTCGTTTCAACGATCATTCAAGGAGGTACATCATGAACCAAACCGTCGGCGCGAAGTTCCCGGATCTGGCCCTCGAGGACCACAACGGCAAGGAGCTGAAGCTGTCCGAGATTACCGAGGGCAAGTTTCCGCTCATCGTGGCGTTCTACCGGGGCTATTGGTGAGGGAAGTGCGTGGTGCAGTTGCGCCACCTGGTGACCCTTCAGGAAGAGCTGCCCGTGAGCTACAGCAGGCTGGCCGTGGTCAGCGTCGATCCGCCCGAGGTGAACGGCGCCCTCAGGGTAGGCCTCGGCGCGACGTTCCCGTTTCTCAGCGACCGGGAGTTCAAGGCCATCGAGGCGCTGGACATCGTCGACACCACGGACAAGAAGCACGGGACCCTGGCGATCCCGTACGCATTCTCCCTGCTGCCGGACCTGTCGGTCCACCGCATCTACAACGGCTGGTACTACGTGGGCCGGCCCACCAACGAGGAACTGCGCGCGGACATGCGCGCCATGACCCAGCAGTGCCGGGCCGACTACGACCCGCAGGCGTAGGCCCGCAGTCGTCCGGGGCCGGCCGGGGCGCGGTAGTGTGCGTGAAACCGAATCCGGCCCGGGGCGACACGCCGGCACAGGGGATTTCGAGGGGGTAAGCCATGGCCGTCATCGATGCCGATTGCCACGTCATCGAGTGCGAGGAGACCTGGGAGCACATGGAGGGCGAGGACCGGCGCTACCGGCCGCGCATCCTGGAAGCGGCGGACCAGTCGGACCCGTTGCGACGCAACGACTTCTGGCTCTTCGACAGCAACCTGGAGCCCAAGCGGGCGTTCCCGCCGGCATCGTCGGGCACCACCCCGGAGTCGTCGGAGCTGACGGACGTGGAGGCGCGCCTGCGCCACATGGACGTGCTGGGCACCGACGTCCAGGTGCTCTACCCCACGACGCTCTTGGGCTTGGCCACGCTGAGCCGTCCGCGCACCCAGGTCGCCATGTGCCGCGCCTACAACCGCTGGATGGCCAACGTCTGGAGCCAAGGCCGGGGACGTCTCCGCTGGGTGGCGACGCTGCCCCTGCTGACCATGGACGCGGCGGTGGAGGAGTTGCGCTTCAGCCGCGACAACGGCGCCTGCGGCTTCCTGCTGCAAGGGCTCATGGGCGAGCGCACGCCCATCGACGAGTACTACTTTCCGGTCTACGCCGAGGCCAGCCGTCTCGACATGCCGGTGTGCATCCATTCGGGGCTCGTCAACCATGCTCTCAGCGGGCTCTTCCACTCCCGCGCAACAGCCTTGTGGATGGCTAAGGTGCCCATCATCACCGCGTTCCACGCCCTGGTGTTGAGCCGCGTTCCGGACAGGTTTCCGGACCTGCGCTGGGGCTTCCTCGAAGCCGCCGCCTCCTGGGTCCCCTACGTCGTCACCGACCTCGGCGCCCGCCTCGACCGCACCGGCACCCGCAAGCTCGACGAGAACGTGCTGCGCCGAAACCGCTTCTACGTCGCCTGCCAGACCGAGGAGGACCTCCCCTACATCCTGCAACACGCCGGCGAGGACCACATCGTCATCGGCTCCGACTACGGCCACGCCGACACCTCCAGCCAACTGGAGGCACTGAAGATCCTCCAGGCGAACGAAACGGTGACGCCGGACGCCCGTCGCAAGATCGTCGACGACAACGCCAGGGCGCTTTACGGGATCTAGTTCGGTGGTCCGCCCATCCGTTTTGTGTTAATCCAGCGATATGATCCAGCCACAAGAGATCGAGGATACGCTGGGCCGGGTTTTCCCGGGCTGTGTCGTGCCGATGATCAAGGACCTGACCGGCGGGGGCGATCACTACCAGGTGGTGGTCGTGCATGATTCGTTCGCCGGCAAGGGGCTCATCGACCAGCACAAGATGGTCTACGAGGCGCTCAAGGACGAGCTTGGCGACGAACGGATCCACGCCTTGTCGTTGAAGACCTTCACCCCCGAGCAGTGGGAGAAGTTCGGCTCCTAGACACGGCCTGACGGCACACCCACCTGCCCGGTCACTGCCGTTTCGGGAGGTTCCCATGCTGACCATCGACTCGGACGGCCACCTGCACGAGCCCTTCGACCTGTTCGACCGCTACATCGAAAAGGAGTTCCACGCCATCCGTCCGCGCGTCGTCGACCTGCGCGATGAGCCCAGGGACCAGGGGCGCTGGGTGGCCGAGGGGCGGGTGGTGCCGCGCATTCCCTTCTCGCGGGGCGTGGGCGGCGGCGGGTTCAACTACCCCACGCCGCGGCACAAGCAGATGAAGGCACGTGACAACTCGCTGGACGACATCCCCGGACGCCTCGAAGACCTCGACCTGATGGGCGTGGACTACCAGGTGGTGTTCCCGACGGCGCTGGTATGGGTGTTCGACCTGGAGAACACGGAACTGGCGGGCGCCGTGTGCCGCGCCTACAACAACTACGTGGCGGAGCAGTGTTCCAAGGCTCCCAAACGGCTCAACGCCATCGCCATGGTGCCGATCCAGGACCCGGCCGGGGCCGCCGAAGAGGCCAGGAGGGCAGTGCGGGAGCTGGGTCTCGCCGGCGTGCTGCTGCCCGGCATGGCCGGCAACCGGCCGCTGCATTCCTCGGAATACGAACCGTTCTTCGCCGCCTTGGACGAACTCGACACCCCCATCGGCTTCCACGCGGTCACCGGCATGCACGACACGCCGTGGGCCGACTGCTTCACGGACTTCTTCTCCACCCACGTCACCGCCATGCCGTTCTCCATGATGGTGGGCATGATGTCTGTGGTGCGCATGGGCATCCTGGCGCGCTACCCCAACCTGCGCTGCGCCTTCCTCGAGATCGGCGCCACCTGGTTCCCGTACTGGGCCTGGTGGGTAGGAAAGCACATCGAGCACGTCCGCGGACCCAGGGGCGACGGGCGGCACGAAGGCAACTGGGGCAGGGCGCCCTACACCCTGCCCGAAACCATCCGGGAACCCATGGAGGACATCCTTTCCGGACGCATCCTCTCAGGCTTCGAAGACGACGAGAACCTGCGCGCCGTCATCGACCAGGTAGGCGCCGGCTCGCTCATGTACGCCAGCGACTACCCTCACAGCGACATGGACTGGGGCCGGGTGGACGCCATCAAGAACAACGATTCGATTACCCGGGAAGAGAGGGCGGCGCTGCTGGGCGGCAACGCGCGGCGGTTCTATAAACTGGACTTGGGATGAGCGCCGTCAAACCCCCTCCGCCACCTTCCCAAAAACCCGCATAAAGTTTCCGCCCAGGATCCCCGCCGCCTCGCTCTTGGAGAACCCCGCCGCGAGCAGCGCGGCCGCGAGGTTCGGCAGCTCGGCGTAGTCGTCGAAGACCGTGTTGCGCAGGCCGTCCATGTCGGTGCCCACGGCGAGATGCTCGGGGCCGACGAGGTCGGCGAGCTTCCGGAAACGCCGGGTCCACCGTTCCAGGCCGCCGCGTCCCGCGGGCCAGACGCCGATGACGCCGCCGGTGGAGGCGATGAGCCGCGCGTGGTCGGCGTAGATGAAGCGCGTGTACTTGCGCGGCGTACGGCGCAGCGCGGTGTGGCTCAGCATGATGGGCCGGGTGGTGATGTCCACCACGTTCCGCGTTACCTGCTCGGTGGCGTGGGCCACGTCCACGATCAGGCCCAGGCGGTTCATCTCGCGGATCACCTGCGCGCCGAACGGGGTCAGGCCGTGATGGCGCGGCTCCTCGGTCTGGATGTCGGCGACGGCGTTGATGTTGTAGTGCACGAGCTGGATGGAGCGGATGCCGCGGTCGTGGGCCTCCTGGACGCGGTCGATGCGTTCCTCCAGGAAGTCGGCGCCCTCCGCGGCGAGGATGGCGCCGGGCCGGCGCGTCCGCTTGGCGCGCAGGACGTCGGCGGGACTCAGCACCCGCGGGAGATGGCCTTCGGCGAACCACGGGTCGAGCACGGCGAAGCGCGAGCAGGTGTCGCGGTACGATTCCCCGGGCTCGAACGCCCGGTGCGCCCGGATCCTGCCGACTTCCCGGTCCCGGCGGATGACGGCCCGGTCCGTGCTCACGCAGAAGAAACCGGCGCTCAGGCCGCCCCGGACCATTTGCCGGATACGCTGTTCCAGGCCGGTATTGTCCCGGTGGAAACGGCCGGGGTGGGCGTGGATGTCCACCGAGGGTTGCTGATCGAGCAGATCCGCGCTCACGCGGCCAGACTACCCATCAACCGGCCGTAGCCCGCCACGCTCTCCCGGATACGGATCAGCTTCAGCGCGTACCAGATGTAGGCCTGGCAACTGGTGACCACGGGCTTGCCGATCTCGTGCTCCAGGATCTCCACGTCCTCGATGGTGGGCCAGCGCGGGCACGGTATGAAAATGCCGTCCGCCTCGGGGGCCTTTTCATAGAGGCGCTTGGCGATCTTGTAGGAGGCGTGGACCGGCAGGTCCGAGATGGCCGAGTTCTTGCGCACGCCATAGCCCTCGATCTGAAGCACCTCGAAGCCGGAGGCCTCGAGAAAGGCTTTCATGCGCGCGTTCAGGTCGTCCTCGTGGGGGGTGGCGACCACGAGGCTGTGGAGCCCCATGGCCTTGAGGGCTTCCACCTCGCCGGTGATGCCGGCGGTGATTGGGACGCCGGTCTTCTCGCTCAGGCGCCGCCCCATCTCGGTGTCGCTGCCGTAGCCCAGCTTGGTGAAGAGCGGTGAGCCGCCGAGAATGATCACGTCGCAACCGTTGTCCACCAGGTCCAGGGCCGCTTCCTCGATGCGTTCGAGCTGTCGCTCGAAGTCGGCGTCCACCAGTTGCCGGATGGTGCCGGTGCTGTTGAGCAACTGGAACCCCGCGGGCAGCATTCGATAGAACTCGTACACCAGGGTGTCTCCGCGGGACGGAGCCACATGGCCTACACGCGCGCGCCAACCATACATGATGAGCCTCCGTTGCTGTCGTTCCTCAAACCGAGGTCGGAGCGGACAGGTCCAGGCAGCGCTCGATCTCGGTGAAGACCTGGTTGAAATGCATGATCCGCATCACGCCAGGATGCGAAAACGACCGGTTGTAGGGGTGGTGCGGCATCAGCACCCGGGCGTTCGTGTTCTCGGCCACGTCCTGGCAGTTCTCGTAGTTGTCGTCGACGAACAGCATCACTCCGAGCTTGTCCACCACCGCCGACTTCTCTTTCTCCACCAGGTACACGTCGGGGTTGGTGATGCCGTGCCGCCGGAACCATTCCGACGTCACCGCGTGGATGTCCCAGCTCTCGTGGCCGGTCCTGTGCGTGATGAATGAAAGCAACCCGCGCCGGCTCAGTTGCTCCAACCGCAACCACTGCTGGGCGCTCAGGAGCGAGTCCAACCCGTCCCAGAACCCGGGGTCGCGCCGCACGGCGTCGGAGCAGTCCCTCACGGCTTCCTCGGTCAAGACCGGATGCGCCGAAAGACGCACGCTGCTTAGCGACTCGGCCGGGATCGGTCCCTTGCCGACGCGCTTTTCCAGACGGATAAGAAAAGGAGAGAGAAAATCGGCCACCACGCCGTCGATGTCCAGCCCCACCATCGTGATCAGAGCTTACGCAATCGAGGGGCGTGCCGCAATGCGCCAGTGCGCGGGGGTGCACGACAAATTGTAGCCACGGATCAGAGGGCGTTGGCGTGGCGTTCCCGGAAGTCATCGATGAGGTGGCCCCCGGTTGACAAATGTCGGTTATTTCGTTATTTTTACCGTCAAAATAACGGGATCGCCGACATGTACTCCAGGATACTCGATCTGCCCGAAAAGAGTTTCTTCCTGTTCGGCCCGCGTGGCACCGGGAAATCCGTGTGGCTGCAGCAACGTCTCGGCCACGCAGACCTGAGCATCAATCTCCTCAAGTCCGGCGAGTATCTTCGATACAAGCGGGACCCCTCCCTTCTCGCTCAGGAAGCAGCCGCGTTGCCCGGCCGGCGGCCCTGGATCATTATCGACGAGGTGCAAAAGCTGCCGGAGTTGCTCGACGAGGTGCATGCGCTCCTGTTCGAGAGCGGACAGGACCATCGGTTTGCACTGTCCGGGTCCAGCGCCCGGAAGCTAAAGCGGTCCCATGCCAACATGCTCGCGGGACGCGCCCTTTTGAAACGGATGTTTCCACTGAGCATGCTTGAAGTCGGTGAGGACTTCAGCCTGCCGGAGGCTCTGCGTTACGGACAGTTGCCCTTGAGTGTGACATCGGTTTCCCGAACCGAGAAGGTCGAGTTCCTGGATGCCTACGTCGAGACCTATCTGAAGGAAGAGATTCAGCAGGAAGCTCTGGTCAGGAACCTTGACAGTTTCTACCGGTTCCTGTCAGTCGCCGGCATGATGAGCGGGCAGTTGCTGAACATCGCCAATATCGCCCGGGACGTGGGCGTCGCCAGGTCCACCGTCCAAGGCTATTTCGGCATCCTGGAAGACACCTTGCTGGGCTGGCACCTGCCCGCCTACCGCAACAAGGCCAAGGTCAAGGAGGTGGCTCACCCCAAGTTCTACCTGTTCGATTGCGGCGTGCAGCGTGCCCTGATGGGGAGGCACCGGGACGAACCCTCGGCGGTCGAGACGGGCGCTTTGTTCGAGGCCTTCGTTCTGAATGAGTTCAGGGCACTCAACGTGTGGCGGTCTCACGGCGCGCAGTTCTTCTACTGGCGCACGGAGGCGGGCAACGAAGTGGACCTGATCTGGAAGAGGGGAGAGCAGGCCGCGGGCTTTGAAATCAAGTCGTCCAATGTCTGGCAGGAGAAATTCAACAAGGGATTGAATGTCTTGTTGCAGACCGGTGACATCGGGCATGCTTTCGGCGTGTATCGCGGCGAACGGGCTCTGAAGGTCGGAAAGGTGACCGTGCTCCCTTACAAGATGGCCATCGAGATGGCCCTGGAAGGGAGTTTCGTTCCAACACCTTGACCGGTCAATGCGAGATGCGTCGCAACGGGCGCCGGCCGATGCGGGCACGCGCGCGTTCCTTGACGAACCGCAACCGGTCGGATACAAAACCCTTTTCTTCAGGCACACCGCAACACCCGCCCGCTTTCCTCTGAATCGACCGGAGCTCGAAGCGCAGGACCATCGGGTCGTCGGCGGCGTATCGCACCGGCGTGCTCACCGTGCCGTCAACGATCGTGAGCGGTTGCATCTAACCAGTCAGGAGAGGTCATGGCCAGAGTCGGATTCGCACTGGGTTACGGGAAGTTCACCAACGTCCGGGAAATCGCCGATCTCATGCGGCGGGCGGAGGAACGGGGCTTCGAGATGGGCTTCTTTTCCGAGACCATCGAACTGATGCGGGACTCGGTCTCGGCCCTGAGCGCCATGGGTCTGGCCACTTCCAAGGTGACCTTGGGAGCCACGCAGATCGTCCGTCTGCGCACGCCCATCTGCATGGCCCAGTCGCTGATGACCCTGGACGAGCTGACCGGCGGGCGCATCACGCTGGCGCCGGGCGCCTGTACCCGAAGCCACGCCCGGGTCCACGCCATGGAGCACCAGGACCCCCCTCAGGTCCTCAAGGAATACATCGAGTCCATGCGGCTGCTCTTCACCGGCGAGAAGGTCGACTACGAAGGCCAGTTCGTCAAGTTCAAGAACGTCGGCATCGGCTGGAAGCCGCTGCGCACCAACATCCCGCTCTACATCCCGGCCACCGCGAGGCCCGGCCTCAAGCTGGCCGGCCAGATCGGCGACGGCGTGGTGCTGAACGCGGTCTGCTCGCCCGAGTACACCGCCAACGCCCTCAAGATCATCAAGGACGCCGCCGAGGAGGCGGGCCGCGACTTCTCGAAGTTCGAGGTCGCCCAGTTGATCAACTGCTCCATTGCCGACGACCACCAAAAGGCCCTGGACGCCATCCGCTGGGAGGTGGCCACCAAGCTCGACCCCGTCCAGCTCCCGTTCATCGCCCGTCCGAAGATGAAAGTGGGCGAGCCATACATCCACGAGGAAGACATCCCGACGTTCGAGAAGGCCCATGCCGAGGGCGGCATGGAGGCCCTCATCAAGGCCATCCCGGATTCCTACGTGGAGGGCATGACGGCCAGTGGCACTCCGGACGAGGTCAAGGCCCGTGTCCAGCAGTACCGCGACGCGGGCGTCAAGATCCCGTTGCTGCGCCCGGCGGCGGCCGACCAGACCGACGCCCTTATGGACCTGTTCGCGCAATAGCGGCGGTTGTCCGGCCTCCATGTACCGTGTCGGCGTTGACATAGGCGGAACCTTCACGGATCTGCTGCTGGTGGCGGATGACGGCACCTCCTTCATCGGCAAGACCCTGACCACCCACGGCGACCCGAGCGTGGCGGTGGAAACCGCCATGCGCGAGGGGCTGGAGGCCGGCATCGTGGACCGCGTCCAGACGGGCACCGTGGTGCACGGCACCACGCTGGTCACCAACGCCCTGATCGAGCGCAAGGGCGCCATGACCGCGCTTCTCACCACCGAAGGGTTCCGCGACGCCCTGGAGATCGGCCGCGAGCACCGCTACGAGCTCTACGACCTGGATCTCGAGTTTCCCAAGCCCCTGGTGCCGCGCTACCTCCGTTTCGATGTGCCCGAACGCGTGGCCGCGGACGGCAACGTGCTGACGCCGCTGGACGAGGACTTCGTGCGCGGCCTGGTGGCCGAGCTTTGGGACAAGGGGGTGCGGGCGGTGGCGGTGTGCTATCTCAACAGCTTCCGCAACCCAGCCCACGAGCGCCGCACCCAGGAGCTCATTGCCGAGGTGGCGCCGGACATCCGCGTGTCGGTCAGCGCCGACGTGGTGCCCGAGATCCGCGAGTTCCAGCGCACCAGCACCACCGCGGCCAACGTCTACGTGCAGGAGCGCGTGGCCGCCTACCTGCAGGAACTTCAGCAACGGCTGGACGGCCTGCGTTTCAGCGGCAGCTTCTTCGTGATGCTCTCCAGCGGCGGCATCGGCACGCCCGAGACGGCCGCCCGCTTCCCGGTGCGGATGCTGGAATCGGGGCCGGCGGCGGGAGCGCTGGCGGCAGCCGCGCTGGGGCAGCGCGCGGGCTATCCCGATCTCCTCTCCTTCGACATGGGCGGCACCACCGCCAAGCTCTGCGCGGTGGAGAACGGCTATCCGCTGAAGGCGCGGGAGTTCGAGGTGGACCGGATCTACCGCTTCCGCAAGGGCAGCGGCCTGCCCATCAAGATCCCGGTCATCGACATGATCGAGATCGGCGCCGGCGGCGGCAGCATCGCCCGGGTGGACGCCCTGGGCCTTCTCAAGGTGGGGCCCGACAGCGCCGGCGCCGAGCCGGGGCCGGCCTGCTACGGCCGCGGCGGCACCGGCGCCACGGTCACCGACGCCAACCTGATCCTGGGCTACTTCGACCCGGACTATTTTCTCGGCGGGGAGATGAAGCTCGACGTGGACGCGGCAAGGCAGGCCCTTGGCGCGGTGGCCGGCAAGCTCGACATGCGCGTGGAGGAAGTGGCCTGGGGCATCCACCAGATCGTCAACGAGAACATGGCCAACGCCGCCCGTGCACACCTCGGGGAACGCGGCAAGGACCCGCGGGAGCTGCCCATGTACGCCTTCGGCGGCGCCGGGCCGGTGCACGGCGGTCACGTCGCCGAGTTGCTGCGCCTGCCCACGCTGATCTCGCCCATGGGGGCAGGGGTGGGGTCGACCTTCGGGCTCCTGGCGGCGCCGCTGGCCTTCGACTTCGTGCGCAGCGCCTACAGCCTCCTGGACGAGCTGGACTGGTCCTTCGTCAACGGGATGTTCGACGAAATGTGCGCCGAGGGACGGGCCATCCTGGAACAGTCGGGGCTCGGCTCGGGCGAGATCGTCTACGAGCGCACCGCGGACATGCGCTACACCGGCCAGGGCCACGAGGTGTCGGTGCCCATCCCGGACGGGGTGCTGGACGCAGGCCATCTCGCCGCCATCACCGAGGCCTTCGAGCGCACCTATGAGCACATGTACGGCCGCACCGTCCCGGACGTGGTGGTGGAGGTGATCAACTGGCGCGTGGTGGCGCGGGGGCCGGAGCAGCCGCTCAATTTCTCCACCCAGGGCCGTAAGGTGGACGGAGCCAAGGCTCGGAAGGGTACGCGCCCGGTGTATTCGGCGGGCCGGGGCAAGTTTGTCGAGACCGCGGTCTACGACCGCTACGCGCTGACGCCGGGCATGACCTTCCCGGGCCCCGCCATCGTGGAGGAGCGGGAGTCCACCCTGGTGGTGACCGCCCGCAGCCGCGCCCGGGTTGACGATTATCTGAACGTGATCGTAGAGTTCGAATACGGTCAGCACGCCTGATTCGGCACCCTCCGATGCACGGAGTTCTCTCATGAGCAAAGACGTCATCGATCCCGTGACCCTCGAGGTCATCTGGAACCGGCTCCTGTCGGTGGCCAACGAGCAGCAGGACGCGCTCATGCGCACGGCCTTCAGCACCATCGTGCGGGAGAGCCAGGACCTGGCCTGCGGCCTCTTCGACACCAAGGGCCGCATGGTGGCCCAGTCGGTGAGCGGCACGCCGGGCCACATCAACGCCATGGCCACGTCCATGGGGCACTTCCTTCGGGAGTTCCCCGCGGAAACGCTGGTGCCGGGCGACGTGCTCATCACCAACGACCCCTGGCAGACCGCGGGCCACGTCAACGACATCACCATCACCACGCCGATCTTCCGGGCCGGTCAACTCGTCGCCTTCTTCGCCAACACTTGCCACGCCGCGGACATCGGCGGGCGCATCCTCTCGGCCGAGGCGCGGGAGGTCTACGAGGAGGGGCTGCGCATCCCCATCATGAAGCTGTTCCACGCGGGCGAGCCCGACCCGATTCTGCTCAAGATGATCCGCGCCAACGTGAGGCTTCCCCACGAGGTGGTGAGCGACTTCTACGCCCAGTCCGCGTGCAACGACGCCGGCGGCCGGGCACTCATCGAGACCATGGACGAGTTCGGCCTCGACAGCTTCGACCCCGTCGCCGAGGAGATCATCAGCCGCTCGGAGAAGGCGGTGCGCGCGGCCATCGCCGAGCTCGATGACGGCGAGTGGGAAGGGGAGACCTGGAGCGACGGCTTCGAGGAGCCGATCTTCATCAAGACAAAGCTCGCGGTGCGCGGGGACGAGATCTTCATCGACTTCACCGGCTCGTCGCCGCAAAGCCACCGCGGCATCAACGTGGTGATGAACTATACCCACGCCTATGCCAGCTTCGCGGCCAAGGCGGCCATCTATCCGGACGTGCCTCACAACGAGGGCAGTTTCCGGCCGGTTCACGTGAGCGCGCCGGCGGGCTCCATCCTGAACGCCAACGAGCCGGCGCCGGTGGCGGCGCGCCAGACCGTGGGCCACTTCGTGCCCACCGCGGTGTTCACGGCGCTGGCCAAGGCGCTTCCGGGGAAGCTCATGGCGCCCAGCGCGGACCCCATCTGGCTCAGCGTGTGGCGCGGCCAGGACCCGGCGTTCAACCTCACGGTCTTCCAGGTGGGCGGCACCGGCGCCCGCCCCACCAAGGACGGCCTCAGCGCGGTGGGTTTCCCCAGCGGCGTCGCGGGCGTGCCCGCCGAGGTCATCGAGAGCCTGTCGCCGCTGGTCATGCGCCGGCGCGAGCTGCGGGTGGACTCCGGCGGAGCCGGCACCTGGCGCGGCGGCCTCGGCCAGTTCACCGAGTTCGCCAACCGCGCCCGCGGCCAGTGGAGCGTCAACGGCATCCTCGACCGCACCCGTTATGCCGCGCCCGGGATCATGGGGGGCGGCCCGGGCCTCCCCGGCGAGTTCATCCTCGACGGCGGCGAGCGTCCCAACCCCAAGGCCCAGACCCACCTGGGCGGGGACCGCAGCGTGCAACTGAACCACCCCGGCGGCGGCGGCTACGGCGACCCCATGAAACGCGACCCCGAACGCGTGCGCGCGGACGTGGTGTACGGCTACATCACCCCCGAGGCCGCCGCCCGGGACTACGGCGTGGTGGTGCGCTTCACCGGCCGGGACGACGAAAGGGTGCGATTGCCGGAGCAGTGGGTCATCGACGAGGCGGCAACGCGGGAGTTGCGGGGGAACGCGTGAAACTGTCTGAACGCATCGCGCTCGTTACGGGGGCGGCCACCGGCATCGGCCGGGCAACGGTCCTGGAACTGGCCCGCGCCGGCGCCGCCGGCGTGGCCATCAACTACCGCTCGGCCAAGGAGCAGGCGGAGAGCTTGGCCGAAGAGGTGCGGGCGCTGGGGGCCGAGGCGCTGTGCGTGCACGGCGATGTGCGCGACGACGGCCACGTCCGCGAAATGGTCCGTCAGACGGTGGAGCGGTTCGGGCGCCTGGACATTTTGGTGAACAACGCGGGCATCACCCGTTGGGTGCCGATCACGGACATGGAGGCGTTGACGGACGACATCTGGGACATGACCCTGGACGTCAACGTCAAGGGGGCGTACCGCTGCGCGCGGGCGGCGGCGCCGCACCTGAAGGCCACCGGGGGGATGATCGTCAACGTGTCCTCCATCTCCGGGGTCATCGCGCCTTCCACCATGTCGTCCCTCGCCTACGGCACGGCCAAGGCCGGGCTCATCTACCTTACCCGTGGGCTAGCCGTGGCCCTGGGGCCCGAGATCCGGGTCAACGCCGTGGCGCCGGCGTTCACCGACACCCAGTGGATGCGCGACCACTACGGCGCGGATTACGACGCCATCATCGAGCGCGCCTCGGCCAACTATCCCCTCAGGCGCGTGGCCAAACCCGAAGAGGTGGCCGGCGCCGTCCTGGGCCTCATCACCGGCGGCGACTTCGTGACCGGCCAGACCCTGCTCGTTGACGGCGGCCTGAGCCTGAGCTAGCCCGTCCGTCCATCGATTCGCGGACACGAAAGAGTGTCACCATGACCAAGACCGAGTTGATGACCTCGATGCAGGCGCACCGGCTGGTGGCGGTGATTCGTTCGAGGAGCGCAGAGGAGGCGCTGGCCACGGCCCGGGCCGTGGGCGAGGCCGGGGTCCGGTTCGTGGAGGTGACCTTCACCGTCCCGGGGGCCGCGGAGGTGATCCGCACGCTGGCCGGAGAAGGGGAGGTGCACGTCGGCGCCGGCACGGTGCTCTCCGAGGAGCAGGCGCGCACCGGTATCGAGGCGGGCGCGCGCTTCATCGTCTCGCCGAGCCTGGAGCTGGACCTTGTGCCGCTTTGCCGCGAGGCCGGCGTGGCCTCCATCCCCGCCGGGGCGACCCCGACGGAGGTCGTGCAGGCGTTGCGCGCAGGCGCCGACCTGGTGAAGATCTTCCCCGCGGACTGCGTGGGCGGGCCGCATTTCATCCGGCAGATGCTGGGCCCCTTCCCCGATGCCCGCTTCATGGTCTCGGGCGGCGTCAACAAGGACAACGTCGCCGAGTACGCCACCTTGGGGGTCACCGGCATCGTGCTCGGCAGCGCGTTCCTGGCGGACGTGTTGGCACGGGAGGGCCACGCGGGGCTCGTGGCCAAGGCACGGGAGTTCGTGGATCTGCTCAGTTGAGAGTGCGCGACCCGGAGCCGGACGGCGGCGCCGGCGCGTCCCCCCCGAACTCCAGGAGGCTGACGAGCAAATCTTGCCGTTCCCTGAGGGACCCGGCTTCCAGGAGCGCCTGCTTCTCCGATGGGTGGAAAGGCATGGCGACGCCCAGAAAGTTCACGAAGTCGGCGTCGGGTATGGGGCGGAGCTGGCCCAGGTCGACGGAGAGGCCGCGGGCCTCGGCGTAGCGGCTCAAGGCCTGGGTCAGGCGCGGACGATCGACGGCTTCCGAGGCGGCGTCAGCGAGGTCGCCGAAACTCGTGTAGTCCGGGAGCACACGCCGGTAGCCGCGTTCCACGGACAACTCTTCCTTCACGCGGAAGCGGCTGATACCCCGAAGCTGCACCATGTAGCGGCCGTCCGGAGACTTTTCCCATCGTTCGATGTGGCCGGCGCAGCCGACCTCGTAGAGATCCGGCATGGTGTGCTCGGCCCCCGGCGGGGGCCTGTTGTCTTTTTGGGGGGTGAAGGGTTGGATCATGCCGAAGACCCCCTCGGCCTCCAGCGCGTCCTGCACCATGTTGCGGTAACGGGGCTCGAAGATGTGCAACGGCAGGCGCGTCCCGGGCAGCAGCAGCACCCCCGTCAACGGGAAGACCGAGAGAATTTCGGGCAACGAGACGGACGCCGTTTTGTCTTCCATGCGCAACCCTCCTGTTACCGTCGATTATAGGGCTTCGCTTTTCCCCGTCAACCGGGTCTCATCCAAATTGGGGAACTTGGTGTGGTGTCAGGCGTATTCGTCGTAGATCCCCTCGAACTTCGCCAGCTTGAAGCGCACCATGTTGCGCGCCGCGTGGGTCACCACCTGGCGGTCGCGCTCGGTGGTGCAGAAGCGCGCGATGACCTGGGCCGCCAGCGCGGTGTGCTCCTGGTCCGCCACCGCGTGCACGGTGAAGAATTCCCGGTCGTGGTCGTTGACGCCGTACTGCCGCGCAAGGCAGGCGTCGAACTCCGCCGCGTAACGGCCCACCATGCTCTCGTTCACCAGCGCGCTGGTGCGGGTCTCCGCCGGCGAGCCCAGGAACATGCCTCTGAGAATGGCCGCGGCGTGGGCCTGGCATTCGAAGATGGGCAGCGCCTCGGCGAAGTCCTCTTCGGCGAGGCCGATGGCGAGGCCGAAGCGCTTCATCAGGTCGGGATGGGTCTGTTCTTCCGTGAAGGCGTGCAGATAGAGGTCGAAGAGCTCTTGGTTGTGGGCGTTCTTGGCCATGCACAGGGTGAACCCCTTGTTGATGGCGATGTTGAGCAGGTAATGCTGCAGCGCGAAGCCCTGGAGCCGGCGGGTGGTCAAGGTGCCCTCGCGCAGGTCCGTGAAATAACGGCAGGCCATCAACCGCTCGACGCCCGGTTGAATGATCCCCTCCGTGACCGAGTCCACAAATGCTTGAGAAGTCATGACGCCCGCGACCCTAATGAAACGGGCGCGGTGCTGTCAAGCGCCGCCGCCGGTTGAAGAGGGCGGCGAAACAGGGAATAGTAACCGGACACCCGCCGAAAGGAGCGCCGCCATGTGGAAGGGATTCAAGGTCATGGACGCGGACGCGCACATGCACGAGCCGCAGTATCTCTGGGAGCGCTACGTCGAGCCCGCCTACCGCGACCAAGTGCCCAAGGTGGCGTTCATGGACGGCGCCTTCATGGTGTACGAGCCGGACGGGCGCATCATCCCCAAGACGGAGAAGCAGCCCAAGCTGCCGCGCACCGCGTGGGCGGACATGGAGGCAAAGTACGGAGAGCAGTACCGCACGTGGTGGTCGGCGGAAACGCGCCTGAAGGACATGGACGCCCACGGCTGGGACGTGCAGGTGCTGCTGCCCACTGGCAACAACGGCAACTTCGCCTACCGCGTGGCGCTGAAAGACGCCGGGCTGGGCGCCGCCATGTGCCGGGCCTACAACAACTGGTGTAGGGACTACTGCGACGCCGATCCCAAGCGGCTCAAGTTCGTGGCGGTGCTGCCGGGCGCGGACACCGGGGACATGGTGGCGGAGGCGCGGCGCGCGGTGGAGGAGCTGGGCGCCGTATCGGTGCGCAACCCCTTCCTGCCCGAGGGCCGCTGGCTCCACGAGCCCGAGTACGACGCGCTGTGGGGGCTGGCGTGCGAGCTGGACTTCCCCATCTCCGTGCACGGCGAGTACCGCCAGCGCCGCTTCCACCCCTTCGCCGGCGGCAACCGCGGCAACGTGGACGACCGCGACATGCAGCAGCTCGCCCTGCGCGGCCTCGACCACGCGCTGGGCTTCCCGTGCGACAACATGGCCACCATGGGGCACTTCATCTTCACCGGCATCCTCGACCGCTTCCCCAGGCTGCGCCTGGGCATCCTCGAGTCCAACGTCGGCTGGGTGCCTTTCTGGCTCGGGCGGATGGACGAGCACACCCACGGGCGCAACAGCGTCATGGGCAACGCGGTGGAGCGCCTGCCCATGCTGCCGAGCGAGTACTTCAAGCGCCAGGTCACGGTGACCTGCGACAGCGACGAGAGCGCGCTGTCCTACGCGGTGGACCACCTGGGCGGCGAGAACATCGCGTGGAACACCGACTATCCGCATCCGGACGCGCCGCGGCCGGAGAAGGCGCTGCCGGACTTCGACGCACAACCGATTTCGGACGAGGCCAAGGCCAGGATCCTGTGGGACAACGCGGTCACGCTTTTCGGTCCCCGCATCCTGGCATAGCAGGACTCTGATCAAACGTGGCGGCGTCCGGTGCCGGCCGCCGCGCACGCGAGCGACACATGGACGAGATTCGATTCGTAGACACGACGTTGCGCGACGGCCACCAGAGCCTCTGGGCCGA
Organism: Deltaproteobacteria bacterium; assembly: GCA_028818775.1. Taxonomy (NCBI): domain Bacteria; kingdom Pseudomonadati; phylum Myxococcota; class Myxococcia; species Deltaproteobacteria bacterium. The sequence goes on from JAPPNE010000039.1 coordinate 48,027, forward strand.
GCGCATGACCACGGGCATGATGCTGCCGGTGGCCCAGACCATGGACGAGGCCGGCTTCGACGCCATCGAGCTGATGTCCGCGTCCCACCTCAAGAAGTGCGTGCGCGAGCTCAAGGAGGACCCTTGGGACCGGGTGCGCATGGTGGCGGAGCGCGTCACGCGGACGCCGCTGCGGCTCATGGCCGGGCGGGTCAACGCCTTCGAGATCACGCCCGTCTCGGTGTACGAGCTGTTCATCGAGCGCATGGCGGCCAACGGCATCCGCCAGGCGCGCATCTCCGAGGAGTGGAACGAGCTGGAAGGGTGGCGGCGCAAGGTCGGCATCGCGCGCAAGAACGGCCTGGAGCCCATCGTCAACCTGATCTACTCGGTGTCGCCCAAGCACACCGACGCGTACTACGCGCGCAAGACACGCGAGGCCGCCTCCCTGGGGGTGCCGTTCCTGTGCCTCAAGGACCCCGGCGGCCTGCTCACCCCGGAGCGCACGCGCACCCTCGTGCCCATGATCTTCGAGAACGCCGGCGGCATCCCGGTGGAGCTGCACACCCACTGCACCACCGGCCTGGGTCCGCTGTGCTGCCTGGAGGCGGTGAAGCTCGGCGTGCGCACGGTGAACACGGCCGTGCCGCCGCTGGCCAACGCTTCGTCGAACCCGTCGGTGTTCAGTGTCGCCGCCAACCTGCGCGCCCTGGGCTACACGTGCGCCGTGGACACGGACGCGCTGGAGGAAGTGTCGGAGTTCTTCACCGCCGTGGCGCAACAGGAGGGCTTCCCCATCGGCGTGCCGGTGGAGTACGACTACGCCCAGTACCAGCACCAGGTCCCCGGCGGCATGATCTCGAACCTGCGCCACCAGCTCGCCAAGGTGGGGCTGGAGCACAAGGCGGAGGAGGCCCTCGACGAGGTGGTGCGGGTGCGGGCGGACCTGGGCTACCCCATCATGGTGACGCCGCTGTCGCAGTTCGTGGGCAGCCAGGCGGCCATCAACGTCATCGTCGGCGGGCGCTACGAGGAGGTCACCGACCAGATCATCCAGTACGCGCTGGGGCTCTGGGGCAGGGAAGGCGCCGACACCATGGACCCGGACGTGAAGCACAAGATACTGGACCGCCCCCGCGGCAAGGAGATGGCCCGGTGGGTGCCGCCGGACCTCACCATCCAGGAAGTGCGGCGCAAGCTCGGCGGCCCGGGCGTCACCGACGAAGAGCTGCTCTTGCGATGGATGCTGAGCGAGGAGGAGATCGCCGTCATGCGTGCCGCCGGCCCGCCGCGGGAGTACCGGAACGCCCGCACGCCCATGGTGACGCTCATGGAACAATTGGCCCACCGCGGCCGCTACCACGACATCCACGTGCGCCGTCCGGGCCTGTCGCTGTCGCTGCAGCGGGGCGGGGCGTAGCCACAGACAGGAGGGGACACCCATGCCGGACCTGACAACCCTCGGACGTACGGTGGGCGAGCTGCTCAAGGAGCGGAACGAGACCGTGGCGGTGGCCGAATCGTCCACCGGCGGCCTGATTTCGGCGGCGCTGCTGTCATTGCCCGGAGCCTCCGCCTACTTCGTCGGCGGGGGCGTGATCTATACCCGGCACGCGCGCGCGGGCCTGTTGATGATGCCCGAGAGCGAGGTGGCGGTGCGCGGCAGCACCGAATCCTACGCGTTGAACATGGCGCGCCTCATCCAGGGACGGTTGAACACCACCTGGGGTCTTTCGGAAAGCGGCGCCACCGGACCCACCGGGAACCGCTACGGCGATGCCGCCGGCCATAGTTGCATGGCCATCGTCGGTCCCGTGGAAAAGGCCATCACCATCGAGACAGGCCGGCCCGACCGGGAAGCCAACATGTGGGCCTTCACGGAGGCAGCGCTGGGACTGCTGGAGGAAGCGCTCCGCCAGGGCTAGCGCGGTGTGCCAGGTGAATCCCGGTGCGGCAACGACGAACGAGCGCCGTGGAAGCGAGGACATGAACCCCGTGGACGACCTCAAGGCCGAGGCCTGCCGCGTCATCGACGCGCGCCGGGAGGAGATCATCGACCTCGGGGAAGCCATCCTGCGGCAGCCGGAGACGGGCTTCAACGAGGTCAAGACCGCCGAGTTCATCGCCGGCCGGCTCCGGTCTCTTGGTCTGGAGCCGCAACGGGGCCTCGCCGTCACCGGCGTCAAGGGCCGCAAGGACTGTGCCCGGCCCGGTCCGGCGCTGGCCATTCTCGGGGAGCTGGACGCGCTCAAGGTGTTCGACCATCCCCATGCCGACCCGGACACGGGTGCGGCTCACGCCTGCGGACACAACGCGCAGGTGGCGGGCATGGTGGGCGCGGCCATGGGGCTGCTGTCCGCCAAGGTGTTGCCGCGGCTTGCCGGCGCGCTGGTCTTCTTCGCGGTGCCGGCCGAGGAGATGATCGACGTGGACGAGCGCCTGGAGCGCAAGGCGCGGAACGAGATCGAGTTCCTCGCCGGCAAGGCGGAGCTCATCCGGCTGGGCCATTTCGACGACGTGGACCTGGCGATGATGTTCCACACCAAGACCGACACCCTCGCCTCCCACGTGGCCGGGTCGTCCAACGGCGCCCTCATCAAGAAGATCCGCTTCATCGGCAAGGCGGCCCACGCCGGCGGCAGCCCGCAGACCGGCATCAACGCCCTCAACGCCGCCTCCCTGGCCATGACCGCCATCGCCTACCAGCGCGAGACCTTCTACGACGACGACACCATCCGCATCCACCCCATCATCACCAAGGGCGGCGAGGCGGTGAGCGCGGTGCCGGCGGAGGTTAAGATCGAGACCTTCATTCGCGGCAAGACCATCGAAGGCATCGTCGACGCCAACCGCAAGGTGGACAACGCGCTGCGGGGCGCGGCCATGGCCGTGGGGGCGTCGGTGGAGATCGTGACGGTGCCGGGCTACCTGCCCCAGACCAACAACGAGACCATGGCGCGGCTCTGGGGCGGCAATGCCGAGCGGTTGTTCGGTGCGGGCGGCTTCAAGCGCACGACGGAGCACCGCACCAGCAGCACCGACTTCGGCGACGTCGCCCACATCATGCCGGCCGTGCATCCCTACGTGGCCGGCGCCTCCGGGGGCGGCCACACCAACAACTACCTGCTGGCGGACAAGGACTCGGTCTACGTGAAGTCGGCGAAGCTCTTGGCCATGACCGCCGTCGATCTGCTGTGCGACGACGCGGCGGCGGCGCGCCGGATCGTCGAGGAAGACAAGCCGCGCATGTCCAGGCAGGAATACCTGGAGTTCCAGCGCAAGCTCGACGCCACGGAGGTATTTCGGCCTTGACGAGACCGGGGTGTCCGAGGCATCAGGACCGAATGAAGGAGCCGATCATGCATAAGCCGCCGTACCTCGCAAGCCTCAGGGAATATGCTCTGTGTTCTCGCGCTGGCAGGACTGATCCCGTTGCTCGCTTCCCCTGCCGAAGCGCAGAGCGGACTCTACCTGGCGGCGGACGTCGGGCTGGCGCGCGGTTCGACATCGGGCTTCGGGTCGGAGGTCAGAGGCGGCGACATCGACTTGAAGTCAGGACTCGGGTACAGCCTGGCCCTGGGCTTGGGCTGGCAAGGGCTTCGTCTCGAGGGTGAGGCCACTTGGCGGCAGACGGACATAGACGCCATCGACTACGACAGCCTCACCGTCGGTGGTCATCCGATCGTGGGTGATGTCCTCGGCCGTGTCAACCGGCAACTCAACCTGAAGGGGACCCGCACCACACTCGGTTTCATGGCCAACGCTTGGTACGACCTCGACCTGGGCTTGGGCTTGGCGCCGTATTTCGGCGGCGGCCTGGGCGTCAACTACGTGCGCTACGACATCGACTTGCCCGTGGAGTTGCCGTCCTCGGTCGACAGTCAGCTCGGTCTTCCGCCGGGGACCGCCGGTATCCTCAACAATCTCGCGGGTGATGGCGGGGACTGGGTGCTCGCCTATCAGGTCGGTCTTGGGCTCGGGTACCGGCTGCTGGACTCCCTGGTCCTGCACTTGGGCTACCGGTACATGGGCGCCGGGGACGCCAAGGTCAAGTGGGGATACGGCGGCGCGGCCAAGTCCGAAGTTCAGAACCACGTCTTCCGCGCCGGGATCCGTATCGGATTCTGACCCCCCCGGTCCGAGGCCCGGGACCTGTCCGGCGTCCAGGCTCCCAAAGGGCGTACCGAGCGGGTTCGGCGACTACTGGTCCGCGGTCTTGTCGAAGTACTCCCGCGTGACCTTGAAGACCATCGGCGCCAGCAGCAACAGGCCGATGAGGTTGGGCACCGCCATCAGGCCGTTGAGGGTGTCCGACAGGTTCCACACGAAAGCCACCTTCACGTTGGCGAACGTCAGCGCCGCCAGCACCCACAGCGCACGGTAGACCAGCAGGCTGTTCTCGCTGAACAGGTACTGCCAGCAGCGCTCGCCGTAGTAGGACCACCCGAGGATGGTGGTGAAGGCGAAGACCGCCAGCGCCACGGTGACGACGTAGCCACCGCCCGTCACGGTGCTCTCGAAGCCGGCGGAGGTGAGCACCACGCCGGTGAGGCCGCCGCCGTCCGCACCCGTCAACGTCCAAGCCCCGGACGTCAGGATCACCAGGGCCGTCATGGTGCACACGACGATGGTGTCGATGAAGGTCCCGAGCATGGCGATGATGCCCTGGCGCACCGGGCTGTTGGTCTGCGCCGCCGCGTGGGCGATGGCCGCGGAACCCAGGCCGGATTCGTTGGAAAACACGCCGCGCGCCACGCCGAACCGGATCGCCGCGGCTACCGCCGCTCCGGCGAAGCCCCCGGCCGCCGCGGCAGGCGTGAAGGCGTGGGTGAAGATCAGCGCGAAGGCCGCCGGCACCCCGGCGATGTTGATTATGATGATCAGCAGCGCGGCGCCGATGTAGAGCACGATCATGGCCGGCACCAGCTTGCCGGCGACTTCGCCGATGCGCTGGATTCCGCCGATGATCACGATGCCTACCAGCACGGCCACGATCACGCCGGTGATCCAGGTGGGGACGCCGAAGCTGTCACCGAGCGCCGCGGCCATGGAGTTGACCTGCACGGCGTTGCCGATGCCGAAGGCTGCCACCGCGCCGAAAATGGCGAAAATAAGGCCCAGCCACTTGCCCAGCTCCGGGGCGAAATCGCCCACGCCGTTGCGCAGGTAGTACATGGGGCCGCCGACGTACTTGCCGTTCCCGTCCACCTCCCGGTAGGTGACCGCGCACACCGCCTCGGCGTACTTGGTGGCCATGCCGAACAGCGCGATGAGCCACATGTAGAAGATCGCGCCCGGACCGCCCAGCGCGATGGCCGTGGCCACGCCGGCGATGTTGCCGGTACCCACCGTGGCGGAAAGCGCCGTCATGAGCGCGTTGAAGGGCTTGACCTCGCCCTCGCCCACACTCCCGCTCTTGTCGAAGAGCAGCCGGAAGCCGTAGCCGACCTTGCGCCACGGCATGAACACCAGCCCGAGGGTCAGGAGCACGCCGGTCACGCCGAGCATGCCCAGCATTGGCGGACCCCAGGCGAAAGCGTTGACCGAATCGATGAGTGCGTTCAAACGATCCATGGCATTCCCTCCCGGCTCGATTGTGCGCCGTGGCGCAATTCAGACCAACCCGTGGCACGTCTCAACTTTGCATTATGTTCAACTCGATAGCGCTGTCAATATGGATCGACTGATTTCGAACAGTCGGTGATCCCGGCAACGATGCCCCACCAGTTGCAGCCCCACCGGCAGGCCGGAGGGTCCCTTGAAGAGCGGCAGCGTCACGCACGGGACGTGGGTCCAGGTCGCGAGGATGTTGAAGGCCGTGTCTCCGGTGTTGTCGAGACCCGCGGGCGCCTCGCCCGTGGCGCTGGGGGTGAGGAGCACGTCGAAGTCCTTGAGCGCCTCGTCCAGCCAGGCCCGGCACGCCGCCATGACCCGCTGCCCCTCCCGGTATTCCTCGTAGGAGACCACGGGCCAGTCCTTCATCTTCCCTTGCTGGAATTCGCTCAGCAGGTCGAAGTGGTGGGTGCGCTCCCACGTCAGCGCGCGTGAGATCTCGTAGTCGCTGACCCGGCGGCCCATGGGTTCGAACTCGGCGAAGGGTCCGCCCAGGTCGAGGTCCGACACCGCGGCGCCGGCCCTGGCGAGGTCGGCGGCGGCGCCTTCCACCAGCGCCTTGGTGTAGTCCAGCGCCTTGTCCCACAGGGGCGTGCGGCACAGGCCCACGCGCAGGTCCTTCACCGGGATCGGACTCAGCGGCAGCACCGGCTCGCCCGTCACCGCCGCCCGGAACAGCGGCAAGTCCTCCACCGCCCGGCCGAACAGCCCCACTGTGTCGAAGGAGCCCGTGTTCTCCTTGACCCCCTCGTTGCTGATCTCGCCGTAGCTGGGCTTGTAGGCCACGCAGCCGCAGAACGACGCCGGCCGGATCACCGACCCCAGGGTCTGGGTGCCGAAGGCCATGAAGGCCATGAAATCCCCCACAGCCGCGGCCGAGCCGCTGGAAGAGCCGCCCGGCGTATGCGTGGGGTCGTGGGGGTTCTTGGTCTTGCCCGGATGGCGGCTGGCGAACTCTGTGGTCACGGTCTTGCCCAGGAGTACGCCCCCGGCGGCGCGGGTGAGCGCCACGCACGCGGCGTCCGCCCTGGGCCGGAAGCCCTCCCAGATGGGCGAGCCGTAGCCCGTGGGCATGTCCGCGGTGTCCATGATGTCCTTCACCGCGAACGGAAGGCCGTGCACCGCTCCGCGGCCGGGCGCACGGTCGCGCTCCCGCGCCTGCGCCAGCGAGTACTCCGGGTCCAGGCGCATCCAGGCCTCCACCTCCGGTTCCCGTTCCTCGATGCGCTCCAGGCACGCCCGGGTCAACTCCTCGGAAGTGACCTCTCCCTTGGCGACGCGCGCCACTGCCTCGCTGGCCGAAAGTCTGCATAGATCGTTCATCGGTGGTATCCTCTGGCTGTTGTCGTATGACGGTTGATGATGGAAACTCCCGCATAACACGTTTGCCGGCGCGTTTCGATTAACCAGACACCACACTAGGCCTTGCAGGAACAGGAGGCAGGACATGATCAAGACCAGGGGACTCTACCACAGCGGCATTCCCGTCAACGACATCGACCGGGCGGTGACCTTCTACCGCGACGTGCTGGGCATGGAGGTGGCCACCGTCGCCCGCGACGACCTCCGCGGACTCGGCCGCGCCGACATGCGCTCCGGCAACAGCATCGTGGTGCTGTTCCAGCGCCCGAACCCCATCGACCGCGACGCCCTCGCCGAAGACGGCGTCACCCACCAGGCCTTCTACGTGGACAGCGACGACTTCGAGACCGCCGAGGAACGCATGCGCGAGGCCGGCGTCCGCATCCACGAGGTGCCGGTGGTGGAACGCCGCTCCGGCCGCGGCTTCTACTTCTTCGACCCCGACGGCAACCTGCTGCAGCTCTATGCGCCGCCGAAGAAGGCAGGATGAGCCCACAGTGGACAAAAAAGTTGGCTGGTCATATAATATGTCCATTTCAGGAACTGGAGATCAACCATGAAGACTATTGGGGCCGCAAAGTTCAAGGAGCAGTGTTTGGCACTGCTGGACAGCCTTGATGCCGACGGATTGGTCGTTACCAAGCACGGTAAACCCGTGGCGCGGATAGTCCCCTACGATCATCAGTGCACCGACCTCATCGGCAGTCTCCGCCACAAGATCGCGATCAAGGGCGATATCTTCAGTACGGATGTTCGCTGGGACGCGGATGCTCAATCTTGATACGCACATCCTGGTCCTGGCGATCAACGGTGAACTCCGGCCGTCCGAGCAGGCAGCGTTGTCCCGGAACCCGTGGTCTGTTTCCGCTATCGTGCTGTGGGAGTTGGCCAAGCTCGTTCAACTCGGCCGATTGGACATGGACCTCGACGACCGTGAGGTGGTCCGGGTCCTCAACCGTCTGCGGGTGTGGCCCATCGATCTCGCGGTTGCCCGAACCTCGACCCGGCTTGACTTCAGAAGCGATCCCGCGGACGAGATCATAGCCGCCACCAGTGTCGTTCACCATGTACCGTTGGTGACACGCGACCGCGTCATGCGTCGTTCGAAGGTTGTCCCGCTTGCCGGGTAGGCGTCTACCCCTCCCGCCGCGACACCAGCAGGTGCAGACCCAATGACAGGGCGAGCATGAGCACGCCGATGACGGCGCCGATGCCGAAGGAGCCTTCGTCGAAGGCGCGCTGGAAGAGCAGGGTGGAGAGTACCTCGTTGCCGTAGGTGAAGAGGATGATGGCGCCGGCGAACTCCCGCAGATAGATCTGGAAGAGCAGGATCCACACCGAGAAGAGGCCGCCGCGCAGGAACGGGATGACGATGCGTATGATGGTGCCCAGGGCGCTGGCGCCGGAGGTCCAGGACGCTTCCTCGAATTCCTTGTGGAACTGGAACAGGAACGGGCTCAGGGTCCGGAGCGCGAACGGCAGGTAGTTGCCGATGAAGTAGAGCAGCAGGATCCACAGGGTGCCGTAGACGGGGGTCTTGATGTAGGCCCACACGAAGCCCACGGCCAGGATGGTGCCGGGGAAGGCCAGCGGCAGCATGGCGGCGGCCTCGATGGGTCCCTTGAGCTTGACCCCGCTGCGTACCAGCAGATAGCCGACGCCCAGCGCGATCAGCACCGTGGCGGTGGCCCCGGTCAAGCACAGGATCATGGTGTTGGTGAGCGCGCGCCAGAACACCGTGTCCTCCAGGGCGGATTCCCAGTGCCGGAGGGTGAGCTGGGTCAGCAGGTCGAGGCTCGGGGAGGCCACGAACTGCGAGAAGGAGAGCAGCACGATCACCAGCGCGGGCAGCAGGATGACCACGGCGAAGTAGAACGAGCAGCACACCAGGGCGACGTAGCGCCACCCGCCCAGGCGGTGGACGTTCTCGGGCCTGGCCTTGCCGGTGACCGTGACGAAGCTCTCGGCGCGCCGCACCAGGTGACGGTAGAGGAACAGCGACAGCAGGCTCAGGGGGATCACCATCATGGCCAGCGCCGCGGCGGTGTTGTAGTAGATCAGCGACTGGTAGTCGGAGGCGATGAGGTTGAAGATGGCCGAGGTGAAGACGAAGATGCCGCCGGGCGCGCCGATGATGATGGGCACTTCCAGCGTGATGAGGCCGATGACGAAGACCAGCAGGAACGAGGACAGGATCAGCGGCCGCAGCACCGGCAGGGTCACGCGGCGCAGCGTTCCCATGACCGTGTTGCCGCAGGCGATGGACTGCTCTTCCAGCGATGGGTCCATGAGCCGGAACGCGTTCAGGGCGATGAGGAACACGATGGGCGACTCGTACAGCACCATGATGAAGATCATCCCCGGGAACGAGTAGATGTTGAACAGGTTGGCGCCGAAGGTCTCGCGGAAAAGCACGTTGATCACGCCGATGCGCGGACTCAGGAGCAGGATCCAGGCCAGGGCGGCGATGATCACCGGGAAGGCCCGGGGCACGATGCCGAGCTTGGCGAACACCCGGCCGTAGGGCATGTCGGTGCGCTCCACCAGGAACGCCATGGTAACGCCCAGCAGGACGGAGATGGCGGCCGTCATGAAGGCGAACACCAGCGAGTTGAAGACCAGCGTGGGGATGTCCGCCGGGATGCTGATGGTGAGGGCGCGGATCCAGTTGGCCAGGGTGACGTGACCCGGAGCCACCGGCGAGGCCGACCAGAAGCTTCCGAACACCAGCGCCGCCACGGGGACGAGGATGACGACGGCGATGACCACCATCAGGATGGCGTACACGGTCCGCATGGCGTTCTCGGTGTGCATGCGCCGGTCTCCGTTGTTCGTTGCCGTTCCCGGGGCGTTCCCCCTGGAATGTCACGTCACTTGGTCCGCTCCCGTGGACACTTCGTTCCCTTGCGCGGTCAACCCGCGCGCATCCCCGGCTACGCGGTGCGCAAGAGGAATAGCTGGCCCGAGATGTAGCGCGCGGCGTCCGATATCAGGTAACGGATCAACCCCGTGATCTCGTCCTTCTGGGTAAAGCCTCCGAGGAGCGGAGACGTGGCCTGCTTCCGGGACCACTGCTCTTCGGACATGCCCGCCCGAGCCATGTCGGTCTCGGTGGCGCCGGGTCCGATGGCGTTGGCGGTGACGTTGTAGGGCGCCAGCTCGATGGCCAGGGTCTTGGTGAAGGTGATGACCCCGCCCTTGGACGCCGCGTAGTGGGAGCCCATGGCCTGACCCGTGACCCCCCGGCCGGAGGCCACGTTGATGATGCGGCCCGATTTGCGCTCGGCCATGTGGCGCCCCGCCGCCTGGGAGCACAGGAAGAGCCCGGTCAGGTTGATGCGGATGACCCGTTCCCATTCCTCTGCCGGCATGTCGAGCACGGGGCAGCGCTTGATGACCCCGGCGGCGTTGAGCTGCACGTCGATGTGGCCGTACTTGTCGATGGCTGCCGCGATCATGCCGTCCACGCTGGTCTTGTCGCCCACGTCCACCGGCACGGCCAGGGCCTGGCCGCCGGCCTTTTCGATGTCCGCGACCAGCGCCTGCGCGCCCTCGCCGTTGAAATCGGCCACGACCACGCTGTGTCCGTCCTCCGCCAGCGCCCGGCAGATGGCCGACCCGATGCCGCCCGCGCCCCCGGTTACCACCACGACTTGTGACATGTCACCTCCCGGAAAAAGGACGCATTTCAAACCCAGCCGCTACGGCGTCCGCAGCAGGAACGTCTGGCCGGTGATGTACCGCGCCGCGTCGGACACGAGATAGCGCACCAGGCCCGTGATCTCGTCCTTCTGCGTCAGCCCGCCGTGCAGCGGGTCCAGGGCCAGGATGGCCTGCCACTGTTCCTCGGTGTAGCCGGCCCGGGCCATGGGCGTTTCGGCGCGTCCGGGGCAGATGTTGTTGACCAGGATGTTGTCCTCGGCGACCTCAACGGCCATGGTCTTGGTGAACGCGATGACGCCGGCCTTGGAGGCCGCGTAGTGCGCCGATCGAGGGGCGCCGGCGATGCCGCGCCCGGAGGCCACGTTGAGGATGCGCCCGCCCTGGCGCGCGCGCATGGCCGCGGCCGCGGCCTGGCTGCACAGGAACACGCCGCGCAGGTTCACCCGGATCACCCGGTCCCACTCCTCCTCGGTCATCTCGGCGATGGGAAAACGGCTCATGAGGCCCGCGAAGTTGATCTGCACGTCGAGCTGCCCGTAGGCGTCGACGGCGCTCTGCACCATGGCTTCGACGCTCTGCTTGTCGCCGACGTCCACGCCCACCGCCGTGGCCTCCTTGCCCTCGGACTTGAGTCGGGCGGCCAGCGCCTCCGCGTCGTCCTTCCTGAAATCGGCGACCACCACCCGAAGCCCGTCTTCCGCCAGCGCGGCGCAGACCTCGGATCCCAGGCCTCCGGCACCTCCGGTTACTATAGCGACATCGGCCATGCGTTCACGTTCCTCCTTGTTTGCGGTTCAAGCCTGGCGCACGGTGCCGCGTACGATCGAACGGTGCCCGTCCAAGCCAGCCGATCCATATCCCGGCGTGGATCGAAAAGCAACCCGGAACCCAGGTTGTGTCGATCAATGCCGGTGGCTCACCCGCCGCGCCCGGCGTGGTACGCGGCGAACGCGCCCTCCCACCGGCGGCTGAAGAGGCGCCACAGGTTCGCGGCAACCCGCTGCACCATGAACAGGCTGAACCCCGCCCACACCCCGAACAGGCCCAGTTCCAGGTGATAGGCGAGGCCGGTGAGCGGCACGAACAGCAGGAGGCCGCCCGCCAGCATGGCCCACATGAGAAAGCGCGTGTCGTGGGCGCCCAGGATGAAGCCGTCCAGGGCGAACGCGATGCCGTTCAGGGGCTGAAACACCGCCAGCAGCAGGAAGGCCTCGGTCCGGACCACCCCTTTCACCGCCTCCGAGGCGGTGAAGAGCGCCAGAAGCGGTTCCTGCAGCGTCAGGTAGGCGGCGCCGAACACGGCGCCGCCGGCGCAGCCCCAGACGAGCAGCATGCGGCCGAGGCGCCGCGCCCGGCCGACGTCGCCGGCTCCCAGGTGCCGTGCCACCAGCGTCTGACCGGCCACCGCGAGACCGTCGATGGTGTCGGAGCAGAAGATGAAGAGCTGGAAGACGATCTCGTAGGCGGCCAGATACACCGGCCCCATGCGCGCCACCATGGCGGTTGCGAACACCAGCGAGAGCCGGAGGCCGGCGGTGCGCACGGCCAGGTGTCCGGCGATCCGGGAGATGTTGCGGAACCGGCGCAGGTGAAGCTTCCGGCTCATCAGTTGGTAGAGGCCCGTGTAGTCCGAGAAGAACAGGAGCCGCATGTACAACAAGATGCCCAGGGCGTGCCCGGCCACCGCCGCCACCGCCGCGCCCCGCAGGCCCAGGGCCGGAAACCCGAAGCCGCCGTAGATCAGCGCATAGTCCAGCACGATGTTGACGCCGCTCATGAGGAACGCCACCAGCATGGGCGAGAACGTGTTCTGGATGCCCCGCAGGAAGCCCACCGCCGCGTAGATGGAGAAGAGCATCGGTATGGTGGCGCAGCGGATGCGGAAGTAGGGTACTCCCTGGGCGGCCACTGCCGGGGTGGCCCCCATGAGGGCATAGAGCTCGGCGGCGAACAGGAACAGGAGGGAGGCTACCGCGAGCCCGCCGCCGACACCGAGCACCAGGGCGTGCCGGAAGATCTCGCCGCAGGCCGCGTAGTTGCGCGAGCCGTACTGGCTGGCCACGAGGCTCGTGGTGCCAAAGATGAGGAACGCGAATATCCAGACCACCGCGCCGATGAGGCTCGTGGCGATGGCCTTGGCGGCCAGCGGCTCCACCCCCAGGTGGCCGATCATGGCCGTGTCGGCGATGTTCAGGACCGGTTCGCTGGCAATGGCCAGGGAGGCCGGGACGGCCAGCCGCAGCAGCTCCCGTCCGTCCGGCGCCGGAGCCTCGGGCGCCACGGCGCCATGCGGGCTAGAAATGACCCGGCCCGCCTTGCGTGTAGATGCGGACGCGCGCGCTCGCCCGGTCGAAACGCCGCCGCAGCCAGCGCTTGAACGCGTTCCGGGTGATCGGGATGAGCATAAGGAAGCCGAAGGCGTCGGTAAGGATCCCGGGAGTGATCAGCAGGAGGCCCGCCACCAGGATGATCACTCCGTCCAGCATCTCTTCCGCCGGGACGATGCCCTGGCTGAGGTTCCGCTGGATCTGCCCCAGGGTCCGCAGCCCTTCCAGCTTGGCGAGGAACGCCCCCACCACGCCTGTGCCCAGCACCAGGAGGATGGTGTTGAGGCCGCCGATGATCGAGCCCACCTCGATGAGGAGGTAAAGCTCCACCAGGGGGACGACGGTGAACAGCAGCAGGAGTCGCGTGAACATGAATTCCAGGCTACCGCAACGGGTCCACGACATCCAGGAAGAAAAGGGAAGACGTTGGGGTAACGTGGCAAAGGCTGCCAATGACATATCGTTTCCCCGCGCCCCTTGGGGCGTGACCCGGTCCTGACCACGCCACGACGCAGGTACAACAATAGTATGTCGGTTTCCTATTGGAACAGCGCCGGATGAATCAGCCGCGCCAGAATCTCCAGTCCGTCCACCAGGCGGGGTCCGGGACGGTTGAAGAACTTGGAGCCGTCGACCGCGAACACCTGTCCGTTGGCAACGGCCGGAACGGCTTGCCACGCGGGCAGGTCCTTCAGCGGTTCCCATTCCCTGAGTGTGCGGGATTCGTCGAAGCCGCAGGGCATCAGCACCATGACCTCCGGCGCCGCTTCCGACAGGGTCTCCATGGACACTCGGGCCGAAGGCTCGTGTTTTGCTGCCAGGACGTCCGTCCCGCCGGCAAGCTCCACCATCTCGGGCACCCAGTGGCCGGCGGCGTACAAGGGGTCCAGCCACTCAAGACAGGCCACCCGCGGCCTGACGGAGCCTTCCGGTACCTTGGCGGCGACGCGCTCCACCCGCTCCCGGAGGCCTCCGACCAGAGTTTCCGCTCGACCCGAGGTTCCGGTGGCGTTTCCAACCCGCGCGATGTCCGACAACACCTCCCCAAGGGAACTCGGTGAAAGCGACAGCACCCTCGCCGGTGGCTTCAGCGTGCCGGCGGCGGCCATGACGTCGTCGTAGCCCACGGCGCAGACGTCGCAGAGGCCCTGGGTGACGATGAGGTCGGGGTTGAGGCGCCGCAGGAGCTCAAGGTCGAGGCCGTAAAGGCTCTCTCCACGGCTCAACGTGCGTTGCACCCTGTCGTCGATCTGGCGGCTGGTGGAGCTGTCCGAGTCGATGCGACCGCGAACCACCACGGGCTTCTCCCGGGCCTCCGCGGGGTAGTCGCATTCATGGCTGACGGCCGTCACCGAGTCGCCCAGGCCCAGCGCGAAGGCGATCTCGGTCGCGCTCGGCAGGAGAGTGCAGATACGCATGTTTTCAGTCATAGGAGACCCGAAGGGAGTTTGCAACGGAACCACGCCGCCCCCCTGTCCGTCCGCGCGGGCTTGAAAGGCGCATCGCGGTGGTCTATCTTTACTGGCGGCTTGTATGTTACACGCCACCAGGATCGCGGTTTCGCCGACGGGTTCACCCAGGAGGTTTCGATGCCGATAACCAACAGTCTTCCCGAGACGGTCTTCACCACCCGGGTCGACGATCTGTTGAACTGGGGCAGGGCGTCGTCCCAGTGGTACATGCTGTTCGGGCTGGCCTGTTGCGCCATCGAGCTCATGCAGACCGGCGGCCCCCGCGCGGACCTCGACCGGTTCGGTTGCGTGCCGCGGGCCACGCCGCGCCAGTCGGACCTGATGATCGTGGCCGGCACCTTGACCTACAAGATGGCCAAGCGCACCCGGCTGCTCTACGACCAGATGCCCGATCCCAAGTACGTCATCTCCATGGGAAGCTGCTCCAACTGCGGCGGGCTGTTCCAGATGGCCTACTCGGTATGCAAGGGCGTCGACAAGATCGTGCCGGTGGACGTGTACGTCCCGGGTTGCCCGCCGCGCCCCGAGGCCCTGACCGAAGGGCTCTTGCGGATACAGGACAAGGTCATGCGCGAGCGCTGGCTGGTCAAGGGCTCCGCGGCGGCCGAGGCGCGCTGAGGCACGAGGCACCGCGGCGGCGTCCTCGCCGCGGTCCGTTCACTTCAAGTCAATCGGATACAGGCGGCGGCGGTCCGGCGCACCTTGCGGCCGATCGGAGGATCCGAAGGGAGGAAACGCATGGCTGAGTATGTCAAGGTCGCGACCACCGAGGAGGTGGAGCCCGGCAAGCCGAAGCTGGTGGAGGTCAACGGCCGTCGGGTCGCGCTGTTCAACGTGGAAGGGTCCTTCTACGCCATCGACGACATCTGCACCCATCGCGGCGCGCCGTTGTCCGAGGGAGAGGTCATGGGCAAGGAAATCCAGTGCCCGTGGCACGGAGCCATGTTCGACGTCACCACGGGCGAGGCCTCGGGTCCCCCCGCCGACGTGGGTGTCGACAAGTTCAACGTGCGCGTTTCCGGGTCCGATATCGAGGTCGAGATCTGACGCGCCGCCCGTGCGCCGGCGGCCCGTTCCGGTGAGCAAGTCTCCACAAGGGAGGTACATGACGATGGCGGATGACGTTCGCAGCAGAATCGAAGAGCAGGTGAAGAACAACCGGGTGATGGTCTTCATGAAGGGCACCCCGAACTTTCCCCAGTGCGGCTTCTCCGCCCACACGGTGGAGATCCTGCGCGCCCACAACGCGGAGTTCGAGAGCTTCGACGTGCTGTCGGACCCGGCGGTCCGGGAGGGCGTCAAGCAGTACTCGAACTGGCCCACCATCCCGCAGGTCTACATCGACGGCCAGTTCGTGGGCGGCTGCGACATCGTCCACGAGCTGCACGAGCGGGGGGAGCTGGACGCGCTGCTCAGCCCGGCCGCCAAAGAGTAGCCGAACGGGGAGAAATCCACGGCTTCCTTGTTCGACGAGATCGGCGCGGAGCGCCTGCGCGAGGTCATCGACGTCTTCGTGGACCGGATCTTCGATGACCTCATGATCGGGTTCTTCTTCCGCAACGCCGACCGCGACCGGGTCAAGAAGCTGGAGTACCAGTTCACGGCGCGAGCGCTCGGCGCCGACATCGAGTACGAAGGCCGTCCCCTCGAACAGGCCCACGCGCCGCATCCCATCATGGGGGGGCAGTTCGCGCGCCGGCTGCAGATCCTGCGCGAGACTCTCGACGAGTTCCACGTGTCTCCGGCCGTGCAAACGGCGTGGCTGGACCACACCGAGAGCCTTCGCTCCCTCATCACCCGCGACCGCGGCTCCGACTGCGACCCCGCCGAGGCCCGGCGCAAGGCGCTGGCCCATCCCTCATGACGGAACCGCGAAACGATCCGCTGGTACTCAAGGTGGCCCGGGACGAGGCCTTCGACATGGCCCTCTACGTGCGTCTCCGTGAGATGGAGACCGGCGAGGTCCACAACGTCCTGAGCCGCCTCGTCACCGTGGAGCGGGGACACGTCGCCTTCTGGGCCGATTTCGCCGGTCTCGATGATAGCTCGCTGGACCGGGTGCAGCGCTTGCGCCTGAGTCTTCTCGTGCTCTTGCGGCGCTGCTTCGGCGTGGCCATGACGTTCCTCATCCTGGAAGCCATCGAGATCTACGGCGTCAAGAAGTACTGGGCGCTGTGGGACCGCTACAAGGACACGCCCTACGGACCGCGCATCCGCGGCATCCTGCGCGACGAGTTCGGCCACGAGGACGAGATCGTCGCCGGGCTCACCGGAAGACGCCTGAACCCGGAACGCGTGCGCGACCTCTTCCTGGGCCTGAACGACGGCTTGGTGGAGGTGCTCGGCAGCGTCGCCGGTTTCTATGCCTCGTTCGGACATCCCGCCTACGTGGCCGTGGCGAGCCTGACGGTGGCGGTGGCGGGTTCCATCTCCATGGCCGCGGGCGTGCTGGCCTCGTCCCGCTCCCAGCGCGAGGTCCAACGCATCGAGAACGCCAAGCGCAACTTCTTCGACCCCGAGATGAAGCCGCCGGAGGAGACGCGCCCGCTGTCGGCCGCTGTCTCCGTGGGCATCTCCTACTTCGTGGGCGCCATGTTCCCCATCTTCCCGGTGCTCCTGGGCGCGGTCAGCCCGTTGTGGTCCATCGCCGTGGGCGGCGCCATGGTGGTCCTGGTGACCGCGTTCCTGTCGGTCATGTCGGGCATGGAGGTCCGCCCGCGGGTGCTTCAGAACCTCCTGCTGGTGTTCGGCGCCGTGGGCGTCACCTACGTTCTCGGGACGCTGGTCAAGCAGTTCTGGAACATCAGCGTATAGGGACCGGCACGGCCTACACGGCCCGGAGGCTCCATGAGCAACCGAGACGTCGCCGCGGCGCGCGACTACCACGAACGCACCAAGCATTCACTCACGAGCGTCCGGAGTGGCCCCCATTACCTGGACTGGGACAACCAGCCGCGTCCCTTCAAGGTCTACGAAACATTGGAGTCGCTGCCGCTGGAGCAGCATCTCCAGTCAACCGGCGTGCCGGCGCTACGGGCCATTTCCGAGCCTGCCCCGGAGGTGGAGCGCGGCTTGACCCGCGCCGAGCTGGCGGAGGTGCTGTTCCTCTGTGCCGGCGTCACGCGCCGGCGGCGCTACTTCGGCGGCGAGATGCTCTTTCGCGCGGCGGCATGCACGGGCGCGCTCTACCACATCGACGTCTACGTGGTCGCGGGTCCGCTGTCCGACCTGGACGCCGGCGTCTATCACTTCGCCCCCGACGGCTTCGCGCTGACGCCCTTGCGCGCCGGCGACCACCGTGGCGTGCTGGCGGCGGCGAGCGGCGGCGAGCCCGCCGTTGAGCACGCCCCGGTCGTTCTGGTGCTGGCTTCCACGTTCTGGCGCAATAGCTGGAAGTACCGCGACCGCGCCTACCGGCACTGCTTCTGGGACGGCGGCACGCTGCTTGCCAACTGCCTTGCCGCGGCATCGGCTCGAGACATCCCGGCACGAACGGTGATGGGCTTCGCCGACGCCCCGGTGAACCATCTGTTGGGCCTCGACTCCCAAAAGGAAGCGTCTCTGTGCCTCGTGCCCCTGGGCCGCTCGGCATCGTCCACGGCTCCCTCCGCGGAAACGCCGCCGCCCCTGGACTACGCCACCCGGCCGCTATCGGCGCGCGAGTTGGACTATCCGTCCATCCGGCAGGCGCACGCGGCGTCATGCCTGGAGAGCGGCGCGGAGGCGCGGCGCTGGCGGGAGGCCGACGGCGGCGCGTCGGACGACCTCGAAGAAGCGGAAACCGGCATGACCGCGCCCGACGAAGCCGGAACCGTCGACGGAGAATCCGGCGGCCCCGTCGCGGCCGGCGCGGGGCGCCGCGCGCTGCCCTTGGCCGTCGACTCTCCCGCGTCGCTCCCGGCCGACAGCATCGAGCAGGTGATCGTGCGCCGGGGCTCCACGCGCCGGTTCTCGCACGAGTCCATCAGCCTCGCCCAGTTGTCCACGGCCTTGCACTACGCCACACGGGGCGTTGCCACGGACGTGGATCCCGGCGCCTCCCGTGAGCTGAATCAACTCTATCTCATCGTCAACCACGTGGACGGCGCCGCTTCCGGCGCCTACGTCCTCGACCGTGACAACGGACGCCTCGATCTTCTGAAGGAAGGAAACTTCCGCAAGGAGGCCGGTTTCCTCGGACTTGGCCAGGAGATCCCGGCGGACGCCAGCGTCAGCGTCTATTTCCTCACCGAACTCGACGCAGTGCTGCGGCGCTACGGCAACCGCGGCTACCGCCTTGCCCAAATGGACGCCAGCATCACCGCCGGCCGCCTCTACCTGGCGGCCTACGCCCAGGGCTTCGGCGCCTCCGGCCTGACCTTCTTCGACGACGACGTCACCGCGTTCTTTTCACCCCACGCGGCGGGCAAGAGCGTCATGTTCCTGATCGCGCTGGGAAGGCGCCTGCGCAAGTAGACGGGTGGAAGCCCGGCCGGGCATCGGATGGGCGAACGTAACGCGACTCACCGGCGCGCGGCCGGCGGGAAAGCGAGGTTGAGCGGTATGTTCCCGACCGGTTTGTTCGCACGGAAAACAAGGCTCATGGTGGTCGCTGTCCTGGTCGGCGCGTGGATGGCCCCCGGAGCCGTGGTCGCCGGCGATTTCTACCTGCGCGGCGGTCTCGGCCTGGGCCGGTCGGGCGACGCCATCTTCATGGACAAGGACTGTTCCAGCACGGCTCCGGCGGCCTTGTACGGCTGCGGCACGGGCGGAGACGGCGCGCCTTACCGGTCACGCGGCGACTTCGACACGGCGGCGGCGCTCGAAATCGGGCTGGGCTACACGGCCGCGCCGGCGCGCTTCGAGGTTCTGGTCGAATATCGGCCGCGCATCGAGTTCGAGGGCCGCGCCAACTTCCTGGCGCCGGAACGGCGGCAGGAAGTCTCGGCGGACCTGTCGTCCGTTTCGGGGATGCTTGCCGCCTTTGTCGACTTCGCCGGGGTGGGGCTGCCCCGGCTCGGGCCTTTCGATCCGTTCATCGGAGCCGGCCTCGGCGCGGTCCGCAACCGCATCGGGGAGACGCGCATGACGTTTCCGGCAACGACGACCACCGTGCCCGGCGCGAGCCGGACGGACCTGGCCTGGATGGTGACGGCCGGGGTCTCGCTGCCCTTGGACGAGCGCGTGAGCCTGGATATCGCCTGGCGCTACACGCATCTCGGTGAGGTGCGCACGGGGCGGGGCGCGGGCCGGGTGGTCTGGCGCGACGGCAGCCGGGAGCCGTTGCCGCTGGATCTCGCGCCGACCCGGGCGCGGCTCGCGAGCCACGAGGCGCGCCTGTCGCTGCGCTACGCGTTCTGACGGCGCGGCCGGTCGCGGGCCGCTAACGGACCGGGCAATCGCCGGGGCCGGCCGCTACCTCCGGCTCCACGCCAGCCAGCGCTGAAAGATCTTCTTTACCATGGGGGTCAGCCGTGTGCGGTTGAAGGCGTCGCCGGTCTGCTTGATGGCCTCGGCCTGGGTCGGGTAGGGGTGGATGACGTTGGCGATGGTGCCGAGGCCCACCTTGCCGGCCATGGCCAGGGTGATCTCGCTGATCATCTCGCCGGCGTGGCGCGCCACGATGGTGCCGCCGACGATCTTGTCCTTGCCCTTCACGACGTGGATCTTGACGAAGCCTTCCTCCTCGCCGTCGGCCAGGGCGCGGTCCACTTCCTTCAGCTCGCGGACGTAGGTGTCGATGGCGATGCCCTGGCTCTCCGCGTCGCGCTCGTACATGCCCACGTGGGCGATCTCCGGGTCCGTGTAGGTGGCCCAGGGCATGATCAGCGAGCTCAGCTTCTTGCTCTTGTAGAAGAGGGCGTTCTGGATGATGATGCGCGCGGCCGCGTCGGCCGCGTGGGTGAACTTCCAGTCCATGCAGACGTCGCCGCCCGCGAAGATGCGCGAGTTGGTGGTCTGCAGGTAGTCGTTGACCACTACGCCGCGGAACGGGTGGAACTCGACGCCGACGCCTTCGAGGTTCAGGCCGTCCACGTTGGGCGCGCGCCCGGCCCCCACCAGGATCTCGTCCACGGTCACCGAGTCCGCGTTGCCGCCTGCCTCGTAATGGACCACCTTGCGGCCGTTTTCCGTGGCCACGCGGGTAAGGGCGCTGTTGAGCACCAGTTGAATGCCCTCCCGCAGGAACTGCTGTTGGACGATGTCCGCGGCGTCGGCGTCCTCGCGGTTGAGGATGTGGTCGCCGTTGTGGAACAGCACCACCTGGCAGCCCAGGCGCTGGAAGGTCTGCGCCAGCTCGCAGCCGATGGGCCCCGCGCCGATGACCGCCAGCCGTTCCGGGCGCTCGGTGAGAGAGAATACGGTCTCGTTGGTGAGGTAGCCGGCCTCCTCGATGCCGTCGATGGGCGGATGTGGCGCCACCGCCCGGGCGCCGGAGGCGATGACGGCCTTCTTGAAATGGAGCGACTGGCCGTCCACTTCCACGGTCTCCGGACCGGTGAAGCTGGCGTCGCCCAGGAACACGTCGACGCCCAGTTCGGAAAAACGTCTCACCGAATCGTGGTGGCTGATGTGGGAACGGATGCGGCGCATGCGTTCCATGACCGCGCCGAAGTCCACCTGAACGTCACCCGGGCCGCCGATGCCGAACATGTCCGCGTCCCGGATCTCCGCCACCACGCGCGACGAGCGGATGATGCACTTCGACGGGACGCAGCCGACGTTGAGGCAATCGCCGCCGAGGTAGTGGCGTTCGATCAGGGCCACCCTGGCGCCGAGCCCGGCGGCGCCGGCCGCGGTCACGAGCCCGGCCGTGCCCGCGCCGATGACCACCAGGTTGTAACGGTCGGCCGGCGTGGGATTGGTCCAGTCCGCCGGGTGGGTGTTGGAGCCCAACACCTGGTTGTATTCGTCCTGCGGCGACAGTTGTGGAATGTTGCGCATGCTTGCTCTCTCGGGTCGGGAACAGTCTTATCCTGGACGCCGGTGGCTATGGTTTCCGGCGCCTCCTATGGCGCTTTCGCGTTCCTGCGCTTGTTGACCAGCTCGATGGACTTCTTGGCGATGAGGGGGAACAGGCCGAGCAGCGCGAACGACAGCAGGAGCGTAGGGGACAGAATGCCCGCCAGCGAATCGATCTGGGCCAGTTGGGTGCCGGCGTTCACGTAGACGATGGTGCCGGGAAACATGCCCAGTTGGCTGACGAAAAAGAACTGCACCGTGCGGATGGGCGTGAGCCCCATTACCAGGTTGATGACGAAGAAGGGAATGACCGGGATCAGCCGCATGGTGAAGAGGTAGAACATTCCCTCGTTGGCGATGCCGTTGTTGATGGTCTCGAGCCTGTCGCCGAACTTCCCCTGGATGCTGTCCCGCAGAAGGAAACGTGCCACCAGGAAGGCCAGGGTGGCGCCGATGGTGCTGCAGAAGGAGACAATGATCGTGCCGGTGATCACCCCGAACAGCGCGCCGCCCAACAGCGTCATGATGGCCGCGCCCGGAAGCGAGAGCGCCGTCACGGCGATGTAGATCGCGGCGTAGGCGGTGATGGTGGTGGCGGGGTTCTGCTGGTAGTAGCCCAGGTAGGCATCGCGCTGCGCCTTGATGAACTCGAGGTTGAAGTACATCCCGAGATCGAAGACGAAAAAGCTCGCGATGAGAGCGGCCACGACCACCACCAACGCTATCTTGCCAATCCGTTGAGTCATGAAAGGATGTCTCCCAGAGTGTCTCGGGATTCCCTCTGTTCCCTGCAAGATTACCAAGCGTCCTTGCGCCGGCGCGTTCGTTTATAGTTGATTTGGTGCCGCAGGTAAATTCCGTGAACAGTGAATCTTTTCTCAAACGCGCGGCGGGCGCGCGGCGGTCCGGCTCCCGAGCGGAACTTCCGCGCCATGACTTGCCCGCCGTGGCGGTCATGGCGCGGGCGCCGAGGCCGGGAGCCGTCAAGACCCGGCTGTGCCCGCCGCTGACCCATGCGGAGGCGGCGGACTTCTACGCCTGCGTGCTCCAGGACGTCCTCGACCACTTGGCGCGTTCGGAGCGTTGGGACACCTGGGTGGCCTACGCCGAACGAAGCCGAGGCTATTTCGCGCGTTTCCCGGAGCTGACCACGACCCTGCTGCCGCAGCGCGGCGATTCCCTCGGCGCGCGCATGCATGGCGTGTTCACCGACTTGCGGGACGAGGGTTACCGCCAGGTGGTCGTGGTGGGCAGCGACATCCCCACCCTGAGCGCGGGCGCGGTGGGGAGTGCCTGCGAGTTGCTGCGGCAGGACGCCTGCGACGTGGTGCTGGGCCCGGCGGACGACGGCGGTTACTATCTCATCGGCCTCAACAGGCCGGTGGAGGAACTCTTCCAGGGCGTCGCCTGGAGCACGGCGACCGTGCTCGATCAGACCCTGGACAAGGCCCGGCGACTCGGTCTGCGTGTGCGCACGGTCGCCCGCACCTACGACGTCGATTCGGCCGCGGACCTGGAGCGGTTGCGCCGAGACTTCGAAGCGTCCGCCGATCTGCGCGCCGGCCGTCCCAGGACGCGCCGCTGGCTCCTCGAATGGGCCTCCCTGGCGGACGGTCGGGAGTCCGGGTGAAAACGCCCGTAATTTTCGCCGCCATGGGAGGACCTGCTAGACTGTGTCTCATGACAGGTTCCAGGAGAATCGTCCTTCTTGCCTCAGGTTGCCTGGTCTTGATGCTCCTGACGCTCGCGTTCGCCGGTGGCCTCCGCCCGGCGTCCGCCGCCATGGCCTGGGGAGACGCTTACGCGGGCCTGTTCGTCGCCGCTGCCAGGACCGAGAACCGGATCATCGATCCCAGCGGCTTCGCCAACTGGGGCAGACCCGGCTGGGCCACGGACTACGACGACGGCGATTTCGTCTGGGGTTTTCTGGTGGGCAGGAAGTTCGCCCTGGAAAGGGCGCGCTTCAGGCTTGAGCTGGACGGCGCCTGGGGCAACGTGTCGGCACACTCGGACCGCGTCGATCCCGGCGGCAGGGACGAGACGGCGCGGGCGGCTGTCCGGTGGGCGGCCACCGCACGTCTGGGCCTCGAACACAGGGAAGGGCCGGTGACGGTGTTCATCAACGGCGGCGCGGCGCTGGCCCGGATCACGAACTCGCTGACCGACATCGACTTCTCCCCGGACATGCCGGCCCGGTTCGACCCCGACGATTCGTTCCTCCACAACGCCACGCGAATCGGTTGGGTGCTCGGGGTCGGCATCGAGGCGCCCTTGGCGGACGGCTGGAAGTGGCGGCTGGACGGTTCGTATCTTGGTTTCGGCCGCGGCACCCACCGCGTGAACCGCTCCGGAAACAACCCGTGCGGGCCTGGCGGCCCTCGGCGGGCTTGTCCCTACCGGGTCGAGAACCACCTGATATTGTTGCGCCTCGCGGTGATCCGCCGGTTCGACCTGTGGCGCTGACGTGAGAGCGGAGTAGCGGTCGGGAGTTCCGGGAGTTCAGGCATGGCGGGCACCGTCCTTCTCGTCGTTCATATCGCCGCCGGCGCGGTGGCGTTGGCGGTAGCGGCCATCGCCCTTTCGACGGCAAAGGGCCGGGTGCATCACATACGGGCAGGGCGGGTCTATGCCGCGGCCATGTCGCTGGTGTGCGTCACCGCGCTGCCGTTGGCGATCCTCGGGGCCGACGTCGTGCTGCTGCTGGTCGCCGTCTTCAGCTTCTATCTCGTGTTCGCCGGCTGGCGCTTCGCCCGCAACGCCGGCGGTTGGCCGCGGCCGGTGGACTGGGCCGCCGCGGTGATCATGGGCGTTACCGGGCTCGGCATGTGGGGCCATGGCGCCGTGCTGTTCCTGCGGGGGGATTCGCAGTGGGTGACCATGGCCGTGTTCGGATTCATTGCCGTGGCCCTGAGCGCCGTCGACCTGCGTTATCACCGCGCATCGCCCCGGCCCGGCCGGCAACGCATCGCCCGCCATCTCACCAACATGCTGGCCGGGACCATTGCCACCGTCACCGCGGTCGTGGTGGTCAATGTCGCCACCCGGCCGGCATGGCTGGCGTGGATTCTTCCCACCCTCCTCATCACCCCGCTGATCGCATGGTGGAACCGGCGGGTCCTGCGGGGGAGGGACAGCACGCCAGGAATCCGGTAACGAGCGCCCTTCGCATGCCAGGGGATCGGGAGCAGCGAAAACCTGTATGCCGCCGCCCGGTCTCTGGTATAGTTACACAGACCGCGTTTCAGTTCCTGGATTCGAGTTGAGTTGGCCGCGATGAGCCACGTCCTGTTCCCCGTGATTCTCTCGGGTGGCGCCGGTACCCGGCTCTGGCCGCTGTCCCGCGAACTCCATCCGAAGCAGTTCATTCCGCTGGTGGAAGAACATACCCTGCTCCAGGCCACCGCCCGGCGCCTGGCCGCCCTCAGCGAGTTGCGGGCGCCCATCGTAGTATGCAACGAAGCCCACCGGTTCATGGTGGCCGAGCAGCTCGAGGGCATCGGCGTGGAACCCGCGGCCGTGCTGCTGGAGCCGCAGGGACGAAACACCGCGCCCGCGATTGCCGCGGCGGCGTTGGCTGCGCTCGCGCTTGGCGACGAAGACCCCATCCTGCTGGTGCTTCCGGCCGACCACGTGATCGGCGACGAGAACCGGTTCGCAAGCGCGGTGCGGAACGCGATCCTGGAGGCTGCCGCCGGTCACCTCGTGACCTTCGGGGTTACTCCCGCCTACGCGGAAACCGGGTACGGCTACATCAAGGCCGCCGGCCGCACCGGCGTCAGCGATGACGGCCGCAAGGTCGAGCGGTTCGTGGAGAAGCCGGATGCGGGAGAGGCCGCCGGCTACCTCGAAGAGGGCGGCTACTACTGGAACAGCGGCATGTTCGTGTTCCCGGCCTCAAGATATCTGGATGAACTCGGCTTACACGAGCCGGCGGTCCGGGACGCGGTGGCGCGGGCACACCGCAACGCGGTGGAGGACGTGGGCTTCCTGCGGCTGGAGGCGCGTTCCTTTTCGTCGTCTCCGGCCGTCTCGGTGGACTACGCGGTCATGGAGCACACCTCGGACGCCGTGATGGTCCCGCTCGAAGCGGGTTGGTCCGACATCGGCTCGTGGGCAGCGCTTGCCGATATGGCCCCCGGGGACGAAGCTGGCAACGTCACCCGGGGCGACACTATCCTGGAACGGGTCCACGATAGCTACGTCCGCGCCGGGGATCGTTTGGTGGCCGCGGTGGGGGTGTCCGGTCTCGTCATCGTGGACACCGCCGACGCGCTGCTGGTAGCGCGCAAGGACGCGGTTCGTGACACGGGCAAGGTGGCGGCGGCGCTCAGGTCGGCAGGCCGGGAGGAGCATCGGGTTCACCGCAAGGTCCACCGCCCCTGGGGCGCGTTCCACGATGTGCTCGTGGGCTCGGGATTCAAGGTGAAGCACATCGTCGTCCGTCCCAGCCACGCGCTGTCCCTGCAGTCGCACGAGTATCGCTCCGAGCACTGGACCGTCGTCCGCGGCACCGCGCGGGTCACCCGGGGAGAAGAAACCTTCGTGTTGTCGGAGAACCAGTCCACTTATATTCCCCGGAGGACGAAACACCGGTTGGCGAATCCCGATACCGTTCCGCTGGAGGTGGTGGAGGTCCAGTGCGGGGATTACCTGGAAGAGGACGACATCGTCCGTTACGAGGATGCCTACGGCCGCACGGACCCCGGTGAACCGGAGCCGAGCGATTGAGCCCGGTGAGGCACACGTCAGTGTCCGGTCTCGGTGCGGCGTCCGTAGACGTAGAGATCGGCAACCAGAAAGTTGACGATGCTGCCGAGGCTGACGCCGCAAAAGAACGCCAGCAGGCGGTGGCGGTCGAAGAGGTCCACGTAGCTCGTAAGCAGGGCGTAGCTGCCGACGTTCACCGCGAGGCCCACGAGGCTGCTCGCCGTAAACTTGGCCAGCTGGCCCAGGTGAGGCTGCCGCGCCCGTTCGCTGAAGGTCAGGCCACGGTTGAGTGCCCAGTTCCAACCCACGGCGGGCCAGAAGGAAAGGAAGCGGGCCAAGCGGTGCTCGATGCCGGCCCACTGGAGGCCGAGATAGCAGGCGAGGTCGACGACGAGCCCGCTGGCGCCCACCGCGCTGAAGAAAGGGACGCGGGCCAGGCTGCCGAACTTGTGGTTGTAAAGGCGGGAGAGGTGGCGCACGAAGCGGATCTGCTGACGCCAGTTCATTTTGCTGAGGCCCACGCTGCGGTCGCGGAAATCGATGGAGACCTCCCGCACCCGCAACCGTCCGCGTACCATGAGCTCCAGCGCGATCTTGTAGCCCATGGGCCGGAGGGTTCGGAGATCGGGTAGCGCGCTGCGGCGGGTGGCGAAGAACCCCGCCATGGGGTCGGCGCACTTCACCAGAGGGCGCGCCAGCCAGGTCGCCAGCCGCGAGTTCAGCACGCGGTAGAGGCTCCAGGAGCTGTCCACACTACCGCCCGGGGCATAGCGGCTGCCGATGACCATGTCGCAACCGCCGTCGAGGGCGGCCAGCAAGTCGACGATGCGCTCGGGGGGATGCGACAGGTCCGCGTCCATCACCACCAGCCGGTCGAAGCGGCTCAGCCGGATCCCCTCGATGACCGCCAGCGACAGATCCCGGGGCGGCTCGCGGCGGACCACCATGCGCACCGGCAGGCGCCGCGAGAGCTCCGAGACCACGGCCTCGCTGCCGTCGCCGGAATCGTCGTCCACCAGCAACAGCTCCCATTCGAGACCGGTTCCGGACAGCGCCGCGTCGATGCGTTCCGCCAGCGGCGCGATGTTTGCCGCCTCGCGGAACGTCGGCACGACGATGGAGACATTGCGGTCGGCGGTCTCGGGGGCAGGGGACGTGTTCGGCATGTTTTCGTCCAGGCACACAGGGTAGCATTACGTGCTAGTTCTCAATAGTGCCCGGGGTGGACGCGCCGCGGCGGGTGGCCAGTTCGGCGTAGCAGTAGGCTAGGGCCAGCCCGCGGTAGGGCCGCCAGCGTTCGGCGAAGGCGCGCATCTCGTCTTCGGTGGCCTTGCCGGTCCTGCCCAACAGGCCCTGAGCCACGTACTTGACCACTCCCAGGTCGCCGGCGGGGAACGTGTCCGGACGCGCCAGTCCGCGCATCAGCGCGATCTCGGCCGACCAGCGGCCGATGCCCTTTATGGCGGTCAAACGCTCGACGACCTGTTCGTCCGGCAGCGCAGACAGCCCGCGGAGCGTGACATC
The DNA here is from genome assembly GCA_028818775.1 of Deltaproteobacteria bacterium. Lineage (NCBI taxonomy): Bacteria > Pseudomonadati > Myxococcota > Myxococcia > Deltaproteobacteria bacterium. Next base: position 75,616 of record JAPPNE010000039.1, read on the forward strand.
GGAGGCGAAGGCCTCGCCCAGCCGGACCAGCGTGCCCGCCTTGGCGTTGCTCAGCCGGAAGCCGCGCATGGACTCTAGGGTCTGCCCGGCGAACCGGCGCGGCTCGGGAAACGCGTGGTAGGTGCGCCCCTGTCGGCGCCACCTGCGGCCGAAGCTTTCGACGAGCGCCTTCTTGATGGAGTACGCAAACGTCAGGTTGACCTGCTGGGACAGGACCGCGGTGACCAGCGCCTCGAACAGCGTCGGACTGCCCGTGACCCGCAGCCCGCGGAACCGGCTCACCATCGGCGCCAGCAGCCCGTCCCCGCGCGCCATGCGGTAGAACGGCCGGAGGTCGAGGTCCGTGCACAGGACGTGGCGGAGCTGCGCCGCGAACCCGGCGAGCTTGAGGGGAGCTCTGGAGGGACTGTGCAAGACCACGGCCAGCCGCGGCTTGGCCACCGTCCCGGCGTTGGTCACCGTGGCCAACGCGAGCTGCCGGCCGTCCGCCAGGAGGCGCCGATATTGACCGTCCTCCACGAGGTCGACGCTCTCGCTCGCGAAACGCATGAAGCGCGCGACGGTGAAGTCGAACGAATACGGCGCCCGCGGGATGATCTCGAACGAGTGCGTCACGGGAGAGGCTTCGCGACAACTCCGCCCTGGTCTGTCGGAGCAGAACCCTGCATGCTAGCGTGGTGTTTGGTTAATTCGCAGCATAATCTGCGGGTCTTTTTTGTCGTCGGCCGCGTTGCTCTTCCTCGCGTGGTACCCGCCATCGGCAGGTGATCAGGCGTATCCGCCAGCCATGACCCGGTTCAGATAGGCGTGTACGTGATCCGCTTTGCCTTGACGCAGCAAGAGATCGGGAGTGGCACCGCCGAACCCTGGTAGCGGCTCGGAACGGAACCAGGCGTAAGCCGCGAGGGTCGAGCCGGTTTCGTTCTCGACACGGTTCAGTATCTCCAACATCTGGCGCAGACGAACCTGGGTCTTTCGCCCCCGGATTCTCGACGTTCGTGAGAGCGCGTCCTTGCCAAGCCCCAAAGTCCCGGCGATCTCCGATTTGGTGGTGCGGAGCGCGGATGCGATAAGGACCGGCGAGAACACCTCATCCTTGACAAATTCGTGGAACAGCATAGCGAAACCACATATTTTGCACCTACTTTAGCGGCAATTTGAAGCGTGTATACAAGACAAGGACGCTCTACTATCGTCAATCGATGGCCGTGGAACTTGTTGGAGTCGGGGAAGATTCCCCGGCAAGGTCCTACGGCCTCCCCGGATCCTCGTAGTAGTGCTCGTAGTACCACTCCGCGATCTCTCCCCCGGTTGTCACCCACACGCGGTCGTGGGAGCGGATGTACTCCAGCGCGAGGTCGAGGTACTTGATGCGGAGCGGCACGCCGATGATGAAAGGGTGCAGGGGGATGCACAAGACCGTGCCGTTCCGTTCGCCATCGCGGTAGAGCACGTCGAACTGGTCGCACACCTGCCGGAGGTATTCGCTGGGGGTGTAGTTGGAGCGCAGGAAGAAGTTGATGTCGTTCAGGCCCTGCTCATAGGGCATGGCGATCATGCGGCCGGTCTTCACGCGCATCGCCACAGGCTGGTCGTCGAAGCCCCAGTCGCACAGGTAGTCGAAACCCGCGGCCGCGAGGTGGTCCGGGGTGTCGAAGGTTTCGGCCAGCGCCGGGCCGAGCCAGCCGCGAGGCGCCTTGCCGGTGGCCTCCGCGATCTCGTCGTGTACCTGTTTGACGACGGAGAATTCGTCCGCCGCGGGATAGGCGGTCAGGGGAAGGTTGTTGGTGACGCCGTGGCCCAGCCACTCCCAGTCCCGCTTGACTCCCTCCTCGATGATCTCCCGGTGGTGGATGCACACCTCGGAGTTCAACTGGGCGCTGGCGCGGATGCCGTGCTTGTCCAGCACCTCCATCATCCGGAACACCCCCACCCGGGCGCCGTAGTCGCGCTGGGCGTAGCCGCGCACGTCCGGCACCTGGGACATGGCGAAGTTGGGTATGGGCTGGTCGAAGTGGAAGTACTCGATGTTGGGACTCACCCAGACGGCCACCCGGGCGTCGTTGGGCCACCGGAGCGCCGGCCGGGTGGTGATGGGCTGATAGTCGTAGCGGCGGTTTTCCATGTGTTCTCCTCTTGGAGCGTCGTTTGTGCGAGCGGTCGCGGGCCGCGCCGGGTCCTGTCATGACGCCCGCCCACGGGGCCGCGCGCCCGCCCGCGCGTGGGAGCGCGGCGTTCGTAAGCTACAGGCCACTAGCATGGCCGGCGCCCGGCTGTCCATTGTGCGGTTCTCAGGTGCAAGGAAAACGGGTCGCGGCCTCCAGGCGCGCGGGACGCCGGCGTCATTGGCAATGCGCGGCGCGACGCGCTAGAGGAGTGGGAACACGTCAACACGCGACGGGAGCTTGCCATGGCGAAGTTGAACACCCCCTTGTGCGATCTGCTCGGCATCGAGCACCCCGTCATCCAGGCGGGCATGGGCTGGGACAGCCGCGGCTCCACCACGCCGCCGAAGCTGGTGGCGGCGGTTTCCGAAGCGGGCGGGCTCGGGGTCATCGGCGGGAGCCCGCTCAAGCCTGAGTTCATTCGCGAGCGCATCCGCGCCGTCCGGGAACGGACGGACCGTCCCTTCGGCGTGGACATCACGCTGCCGCGGCTGGCGCAGACGCCCTACGCGGACGTCGGAAACGTGCGCGAGTTCCTGGAACGCACGCATCCCGACCACGTGCGCTTCGTGCGCGACGCCATCGAGGAGTTCGGGCTCGAGACCCAAGGCCCGGACCCCTGGTCCAAGGTCAAGACCCCGGACATGGTGCAGCGGCAGTTGGACGTGATCCTGCAGGAGGGCGTGCGGGTGCTGGCCGTGGGCCTGGGAGATACCGCGGAGGTGGTGCCGCTGGCCCACGAGCGCGGCATGAAGGTGCTGGCGCTGTGCGGCAACGTCAAGCAGGCGGTGGGGCACGCGGCCAACGGCGTCGACGCGGTCATCGCGCAGGGCTACGAGGCCGGCGGGCACACCGGGCGGATCGCCAACTTCCCGCTGATACCCCAGGTCGTGGACGCGGTCAGCCCCACGCCGGTGGTCGTGGCCGGGGGCATCGCCGACGGGCGCGGTCTGGCCGCGGCGCTCAGCCTGGGAGCGGTGGGGGTGTGGTGCGGCACGGTCTTCCTGGCCAGCGCGGAGAGCGAGATCCACGCCGACTACAAGACCCAACTCATCCAGGGCCGCACCGAGGACTTCGTGCTCGATCGCTTTCCCAGCGGCAAGCCCAGCCGCCACTACCGCAGTCCCGTGATCCGCAAGTGGGAAGAATCGGGCTTGACACCCCTGGAGATGCCGTTCCAGGGGGTGCTCAACGACCAGTTCCGGGTGGCCGCGGAGCAGGGCAGCCGGGTGGACGTGATGAGCGTGCCGGGTGGACAGATCGCCGGGCTGCTCGGAGAGAAGGACGTGCGCCCGGCCGCCGAGATCATCGAGGCCATGGTGCGGCAGGCAGCCGAGGTGCTGAAGGCCGGCGCCGGTCTGGCCGCGGCTGATTGAACGCAACCCGCGCCGCGTCAGGTGTCCGAGCGCCGGTAGCCGGTGTTGGTGCCGCCGCTCTGGGAACGCAGATAGTTCTCCACGTCCGAGAACGTGTCCATCATCAACTGCTGTCGCGCGGCCACGAGCTGGTCCGTGCGCAGGGCCTGAGACCAGGGGAGGTCCTTGCCCACCTGCACGGCGATCTTGGCGGACGCCAGCGCGGCGGGATGGCGCGAGCCGATCTCGCCGGCGAGCTGGAGGGTGACTTCCTCGAGCTCGGCCTCCGGCACCGACGCCGACACCAGGCCGAAGCGGTCCGCATCCGCGCCCGAGAAGTTCCGCCCGCTGAAGTGCATGATGGCCGCCTTCTTGGCCGGAATCCCGGTGTGGTACAGGGAACTCAGGGCCATCTGCCCGAAGCTGCCGCGCACGATCTCGGGCATGCCGATCTTCGCGCTGTCCGCGGCGATGGCGATGTCGTGGCAGGTCATGAGCGCCATGCCGCCGCCGAGGCAGTGGCCGTGCACCTGGGCGATGGTGACCTTGGGATAGTTCCGGAAGCTCTCGTAGAACAGCATGTTGGGGTGGGACCGGTCCCAGTCCCGCGGCGGCTCCTTGTGGAGCGTCCGCAGGTCGTGCAGGTCCGCGCCCGCGCAGTAGCACGGCCCGTTGCCGCGGGTGACGACCACGCGCACGTCGGGGTCGGCGCGCACCGTCTCCAGGGCACCGAGGATCTCCCCGGTCATGGCTTGGCTTAGCGCGTTGCGTTTCTCCGGGCGGTTGAAGCTGATCCGCGCCACCCCGCCGCCGAGCCGTTCCAGCACGATGTAAGACCACTCCTGCGCCATTCCGGTACCCTCTCGGCTCCAGCCACGAGGAGGCTTCCCTAACCGTCCACCCGTCCCGGCGCCTCGTAGTAGTGCTCGTAGTACCACTCGGCGATCTCCCCCGCGGTGGTCTTCCACACGCCGTCGTGGGAACAGATGTAGTCGAGCGCGCGGTCCAGGGCGCCGATGCGGAACGGCATGCCGGTCACGTAGGGGTGCAGCGGGATGCACATGACGCGCCCGGCCTTCTCGCCCTCGCGGTAGAGCGTGTCGAACTGGTCGCACACGATCCGGTAGTATTCCGCCGGCGTGTGGTTGGCGTGCACGAACATCGAGATGTCGTTGATGCCCTGCTGGTACGGCACCACGATCATGCGTCCCGCCTTCACGCGCATGGGCACCGGCTGATCGTCGCAGCCCCAGTCGCACACGTACTCGAACCCCTCCGCGGCGAGAAAGTCCGGCGTGTCGTCGGTTTCCGCCAGCCCCGGCCCGAGCCATCCCTTGGGCGCCTTCCCCGTGGCGTGGGTGATGATGTCGCGCACCTTGCGGATGACCTTGCGCTGCTTCTTGGCGCCGTAGCCGTTCATGCGCGTGTTGTTGTTCATGCCGTGGCCCAGCCACTCCCAGGAGCGCTTGTTGCCCTCCTCGATGATGGCCGGGTGGTGCGCGCACACCTCCGCGTTCAGCAGCACGCTGGCGCGCATCTCGTAGCGGTCGAACACGTCCATCATGCGGAACACGCCCACCCGCGCCCCGTAGTCCCGGAGCGAGTAGGACTGCACGTCCGGCAGCGCCTCGTTGATCCTCGGGATCCCTTTGTCAATGTGAAAACACTCGATGTTGGGCCCCAGCCAGAGCGCCACCCGCGCATCCCCCGGCCAAATCAACCGCGGCCGCTGTATGATCGGACTGTAGTCGTAGCGTGTACTGAGCATCGGCGTCGCCTTTCCGCCGGCGCCGCACTTCACCGAAGTATGCGTGGAGCGCCGCGCCGTGTGTTTACGGTTGTCCGTGTTGAACCTCTACCAGATCGCACGGCGGGTGGCGAGAGCGGTATTCCCTTTCGCCACCCGTGTGCTGTAAATTGCAGCATGAAATGGCCGCCCGACTCCGTCTCGGAAAGGAAACCGTCCACGGTCTAATGACAGGGGGTGTGGCCATCGTGGCGGCAACGGAGCGACAGCGATGAAGCGAATCCTTTGGATCGTTGCTCTTGTCCTGGTTCTGCTGGGAGCAGGGGGCGTTGGGCTGTTCTGGTATGCCCCGGCGCTGGTGGAGAGCAACGTCGGCTCGGTGCGCGGCGGACTTACCTCGCTGAAGAGCAGACTCCTGCCGGCGGAAGAGGCGAAGAACGTGTTTCCCTTCCGCCTTGCCAAGGTCGAGAGGGGCGAGATCTTCTCCCGCATCACCACGACGGGCACGGTGAACCCGGTGTCGTCCGTCACCGTCTCCACCCAGGTGTCCGGCACCATCAAGGATCTCCCGGTGGACGTGCCCATGCGGGTCAAGAAGGGCGACCTGATCGCGCGGCTGGACCAGGACCTGTTCCGGGCGCAGTTGCTGCAGGCGGAAGCCAAGGTCGCAAAGGCCAAGGCCAATCTCGCCAAGGAGCTGGCGGGCGTGGAGATGCTGAAATCCCGGGTGGCGGCGAGCATCGCGGGGACCAAGGCGGCGTTCGAGAGCCTGGAGGAGAAACACCGGCGCAACAAGGATCTCGTGGGTCGCAACCTGATCTCCCGGGAACAGTACGAGTCCATCCAGGCGGAGTACGAACGCGCCTCGGCGCGCTACCGGGAGGAGTCGGCCCGGGTTGACGAGGTCAAGGTCAAGCACGCGGTCATCGCCGGCATACGCGCGGACGTCCAGCAGGCGGAGGCCGAACTGGAGATGGCGCGGGTGCGGCTCAACCGCAGCGTCGTGGTGGCGCCCATCTCGGGCGTGGTGATCCAGAAGACCGTGGAAGCGGGGCAGACGGTGGCGGCAAGCCTTTCGTCACCGCCGCTGGTGAAGATCGCCGAGCTGGAGGAGATGAAGGTCTCCGCCTTTGTCGACGAAGCCGACATCGGCAAGGTGAAGGTCGGACAGGAGGTGGAGTTCTCGGTGGATTCCTACCCGGGGCGCGTCTTCAAGGGCAAGGTGGTGCGCATCTTCCCGTCTCCGCTGATCAAGGACAACGTCGTCACCTACGATACCGAGATCCGGGTTCCCAACAAGGACCTGGCCCTCAAGCCCGGGATGACGGCGAACGTCACCATTATCCTGGCCAGACGGCACGACGTGCTCATCGTCCCCAGCGCGGCGTTGAGGGTGAGCGGCCGGGACATCCGCACGCTCTATCCCGACATGCCCAGACGGGGGCGTCGCGGGCGCGGGCGGCCCAGCGCCGAGCAGAGGCGCCGGTGGATGCTGGAGGGGCGGGGCGCCGTGTGGGTCTACCGGGACGACAAGCCCGCCCGGGCGCGTATCCGCTTCGGCGCCACCGACGCCAAGAACATGGAGATCGTCTCGGGTCTCGAAGCCGACGATCAGGTCATCGTCGGCATCCGCTCCGAGGCCATGAAACGCGCCACCAACACCACGTCGCGCGTGCGCTCACGGATACTGGGAGGTCTCTGACGCCGTGGACCGGTCGCCCGTCATCGAAGTGGACGGCGTCACCAAGGTCTACGATCTTGGCGAGCAGAGAGTGGAGGCCCTGAAGGGCGTGTCGCTCACGATCTTCCAGGGAGAGATCGTGGCGCTCATGGGGCCTTCCGGGTCGGGCAAGTCGACCCTCATGAACCTGCTGGGTTTCCTGGACCGGCCGACCACGGGCCACTACCGCTTGAACGGCGAGGACGTGGGCGACCTTTCGTCCGACGAGATGGCGTGGGTGCGCAACCACGAGATCGGTTTCGTATTCCAGAACTACAACCTCCTGGCCCGGACCACGTCCCTGGAGAATGCGGAACTGCCGGCCCTCTACAACGGAACGCCGTCTTCGGCGGGCCGCCGCAAGGCGCGGGAGATGCTCGGGCTCGTAGGGCTCGGCGAGAGGGAAACGCACCGGCCCACGCAGTTGTCCGGCGGCCAGCAGCAGCGGGTGGCCATCGCCCGGGCGTTGCTCAACGATCCCCGGATCATCCTGGCGGACGAGCCCACGGGGAACCTCGATACCCGCACCGGTGCCGAGATCATCGATCTCTTCAAGACGCTCAACCGGGAGAAGGGCATCACCATCGTGTTCGTGACCCATGACCCCGAGGTGGCGGCCCACGGGCAGCGTATCGTTCACTTCAAGGACGGCCTCGTGGAACGGGAGGAAACCGGGGGCAAGGTCGGCTCGGGTGGGCTCGCGGCGCTTCCGGAAGTCGATGCCGGGGTTCAGGGCGAGGAAGTGGCAGCCGGCGAGGCCGACGACGCCCTTGGCCTCGGCGATCCCGGCAACGGCAGCGGCGTCTCCGACGGCGGCGGCGTGCGCAACGGTCACGGCGCCCAACACGGCAACGGCGGTGACAACGGAAACGGCGGCCGCCGACGCCGGGGCCTGGGTGCCGGCATCCGCGCCAACGTGCGCATCGCGTTGCGGGCCATCCGCGTGAACAAGCTGCGCTCGGCCTTGACCATGCTGGGCGTCATCATCGGCGTCGGTGCGGTCATCGCCATGGTGGCCATCGGCGAAGGCGCCAAGGCCAGGGTGGCCAAGCAAATGGAGCGTCTCGGCAGCAACCGCGTGTCGGTCTATGCCGGCGCGGTGACCCGTGGCGGCCGCCGTGTAAGGGGCGCGCGGATCACGACGCTCACGGAGGCGGACGCCCGGGCCATCCTCGCGGAGGTGCCGGGAGTGGTCCGGGTGGCGCCCCATGTCCGGGGCTCGGCCCAGGTGGTCTACGGCAACAAGAACTGGCATCCGAGCTTCACCGGCACCACGCCGGACTATCTCCGGATCATGAATTGGGGCGTTGATTCGGGCTCAAACTTCACCGAAGACGACATGCTCCTCAACCGCAAGGTGGTCCTGATCGGCCAGACCGTGGCCAAGGAGCTGTTCGGCGACGAGTATCCCATCGGCCAGACTCTCCGGATGAAGCACATCCCGTTCGAGGTGGTGGGCGTGCTCAAGGAGCGGGGGACGTCCTCGTTCGCCGGCGACCTCGACGACGTCGTCATCGTCCCGTTGGGGACCGCGCAAAGGAAACTCCTGGGGATACGCTACGTGCGCGGCATCGAGGTCAGCGCCGAGAGCAAGCAGGCCACCTCCGACGTTCAGGACGGAATCACCGCGCTGTTGCGGGTGCGCCACAAGATCACCGGCACCAAGCTGGACGACTTCCGGGTGCGCAACCGCACCGACATCGTCGAGGAGGGCGAGACGGCCGCCCACACCCAGGGGGAACACCACGCGGGCCTCGCCGGCGTGGCGCGGGTGGTGGGGGGGATAGGCATAATTAACAAAATTCTGGTTTAGGTGGCCGAGCG
>JAPPNE010000040.1 GCA_028818775.1 Deltaproteobacteria bacterium
GGACAAGCCCGGCGCGGCCAACCGCGCGCTGGAAATCCTGCGCGCGATGATGTTCCGGGCCGAGGAGTGGGGCTTGCGCGAGCGCGACACCAACCCCTGTCTCGGCATGAAGTGGAACCCGAGGAAGAAGATCGCCCGGTTCCTCGACATCGACGAACTGGCCCAGCTCGGGCGCGCTCTCGACGCACACGAGGCGCGCTGGCCCGAGGCCGTCGCCGCGATCCGGCTGCTGGCGCTCACCGGCTGCCGCCGCAGCGAAGTGCTCAATCTCCGCTGGCGGAATATCGGCGCCGATGCGTTGAACCTCGAAGACTCGAAAACCGGCCCGCGCGCGGTGCCGCTCGGCGAGGCCGCGCGCACTGTCATCGACGCGCTGCCCGGCCCCCGGAAGCCAGCGGCGTTCCTGTTTCCGCGCCATGCCGAAGGCCGGGGTATCTGGATTTTGACGAACTGCTGGCGGACGGCCTGCGCCGATGCCGGGCTCGGCAGGCTCCGCCTGCACGACCTTCGACATACCGCCGCCAGCCAGGCCGTCATGGCGGGCGAGAATCTGCCGCTGGTCGGCAAGTTGCTCGGTCATCGCCGCCACCGCACCACAGCGGGCTACGCTCACCTTGCCGACAGCCATCTTGTCGAAGTGGCGGAAAGGGTCGGCAACGTCATTGCCGATGCGATGGTGAGTCGCAAACGAAAGCCAGACTCCGGCAGCAAGTGATCGACCATGCCCGTACGGAAGCCGCCGGCGTGGAACCGCGTACTCACTCACGTCCGGTGCATGAAAGCCCGAAGCGCACTTGCCAGAGGTTCGGAGGCTTCCTCCGCCAGATAATGTCCGCAGTCCGCGAACTCGAGCACCTCAGCGTTGGAAAGCTCGGATTTCCACCGGTCGAGTTCCTTCCTTCGGAATGCGATGTCGCGGTGCCCCCATGCAATAAGGGCGGGCTTGTCCGCGAAGGCCGCGCGCTCGCGCCAGATCGCGTCGAGCCAGTCGCTCGCGCCGACGATGTGACCGGGGAAGGCGGCCATCGCGGCCCGCGCCTCGGGCGAAGGGAGCGCATGGCGGTAATGGGCCATGATCTCCGGCGTCAGGACGCTTTTGTCGCCGACGGCCATCGGCATCAACCTGTTCACGAAGAGGTTGTGGTGCTTGAGGAGATACTGCCCGATCCAGCTCGACATGAAGAAGCTGAACCAGATGAAGTGAAACTCGTTGCGGACAGACCAGCACCAGGTGTTGCCGATCACGAGCCGCTTGACGCGTTCCGGCTGCCGGCGCGCGAAGTCGAGACCGATCGGTCCACCCCAGTCCTCCATGACCAGGGTAAGGTCCTGAAGATCGAGATGGTCCATCAGGGAAGCGAAGCGGGCCGCATGACTCTTCGGGTGATGATCTTCACTCCGGCCGCGCGACGACAGCCCGAACCCGACATGATCGGCCGCGACGCAGCGGAACCCGGACCGAAGCCTCCCGATCAGGTGCCGAAACTCGAACGACCAGGCCGGATTGCCGTGCACGAATACGATGGGCTCGCCCTCGCCTTCGTCGACGAAGTGCATCCGGTGTCCTGACGGGGTGGTGAAGAATTTGCTCTCGAACGGATACATGTCGTCCGACAGCCAGTCCGGGCGAGGAGGCGACTCATTGCGGTCCATTCACGCCTTCCTTTCTGCGTTCCGCCCGGTCACGCCTTCGGGGCGCTCCTTGGTCGGGGAGGAACGGGCGAACCTCACGAGCCTATCAAGCCATACTGCAAGCTGGTCGCCCAATGCAACGCACGCAGGCTCGACCGGAGCCCAGCCCGTCATCGCGCGGCGGGCGCTGCCGCTCAAGCACCATCTCAAATAAGCGATCCGCGCGGCGAATGACGTCTTGGATGTCTTTGGTGCGGAACACTTCTGGACCCAACTGCTCGCAGCCTGCGGTGATGCAATCAATCGCAGTCTTCTCCCAAAGGGTTCTGCATGGCCATGTCCTGACGAGTTTCGAGAATGGCGCGGATGTCTTGTGGCTGCGCAATCGTTCGGATACGTCTGTCGAGAAGCCAACCTTGAAGCGGCCTGGGTCGAGTTCTGGTTGGTTCGGTCAAGATTACGTAGAAGACTGCTGCCCCTGGTTGTTCCGGCGAGGCGTCCTTGCCATTGGCGGGCTTGGCGTCGAAGTGCTGTCTGGAGTTTCGTAGTCCTGAACGGAAATGTGTGAAGCCTTCGCACCACGGGAGTCCTTTCCCACGAGGTGCTTGACATCAAGGCCAGTGGACGGTCTGTTTACCACGCTCATGGAATCGAGCAATCTCAATTACGGAGATTAGCGTTTCTGAGTTATTCCGCTGATCTTGTGCCATCGCTCACTTCGGCGCCTCACCGTAGCATACCGGCGTCGGCGCGGCGAACACCCGAGTATCCCTGTGTAACCACACGCATAAATCCAAAGTGATGTACCACCCGTGTTTCCAATTCGAGGTCGAAGGACAACTCGTTCGTCTGTCTCGATACCGCCTGGATGCGCCTCGAGAACCGGTCGGCGTCCCTACTCCGCGGCCGCTTCTCGACGTTGACGCGGGTCGCGGAGAGCACCAAGGCCGCATCACGCCGGGTCGAAGCTGATCCGAAGCCTGGTGCCCGTGGCGCGGGCGATCCTCTCCAGGGTCCGGGTCGACGGCTGGATGCGGCCGCTCTCCAGCCGGGCCACGACCGACTGTGTCGTCTCCATACGTTCAGCCAACTCGGCCTGGGTCAGCGCGGCGCGCCTGCGGGCCTCGATCAGCATGCGCGCCAACGCGAACTCCGGCTCGAGACGATCATATGCCTCCCGGTACTCGGGGGCCTTGCTCCATTCCCTGTGCAGTTCCGATACCTTGGTCATGGCAGTATCTCCCCTGCGCGCCTGAGCGCCAATTCAATCTCACGTTTTGGTGTCCGCCGCGTCTTCTTGAGAAATGCGCGCACCACGACCACCCGTCTGTTCCTGGCCGTGACATAGAGCGCCCGCGATGTCCCGTCACGGCCGCTCATGCGCATTTCCCATAGCGGGCCGGTAAGGTGCCTGACATGGGGCGCGTCCATGCGTTCGAGGCCGACCGCGGAGATCAACTGGCAGATGCGCACGAAGCGCGCCCGCATATCGTGCGGCAACGCATGCAACTCCGCATCCACGGTCTTGTTGAGGGTCGCGACGGTCCATGTCATGTGCTCCGTCATTGTATCGCAAATTTGCTATGTGCGCCATAGCGGAAGGCCTTTCGCAAGGCAGGGCTGCCCGACAGCCCGTGATTGTCCAGCTGCGACAATTGACGCCATGCAACGACAGGGCTGCGAACCGGCCCGTTCCGGCCTTGTTCTTCGGCGAGAAAGTGCTATTCGGGCTCCATGGACACACGAGAACGGCAAGAACAACCGCCCGGCGGGAGGCCCGGATGGTAGCCTCCATCGGCGTGATTGCCTCGCCGTCCCAGGGCGTGGCGTACTTCGAAAAGGACGGCTACTACGCGAGGAACGACCCTGCGCACAGGAAAGCGAGCGCCTGGGCCGGCAAGGGCGCCGAGGCGCTGGGACTCTCGGGTCCGGT
>JAPPNE010000041.1 GCA_028818775.1 Deltaproteobacteria bacterium
ACGGATTCGGGCTGGACGTGGACGCCATCAGTGACAGAAGCCGATCGTGGTTCGGACCATGCTCTCAACCGGGTGCCTCAGCACGCCAGTGGACCAAGGGCCTCGACTGCCCCGACCGCCGTCACTTCACTGCATCGCCGCCCCGGGTGCAAGCCCCGGTTACTTCCGCGACTAAGCCGCCGCGTCGCGCGGGAGTGACCGCTCTCAAGTGACTAATCTGCGGCTGGAGCGCCGTTGGGCGTCTCCTGGTGTTGGGCGGCCTGGACGAGGCAGTAGCCGAGAGTTCGTGCCTTTCGGCTGAGGTTGGCAAAGGTGCGATCGATGCACCGCTTCTCGTAGGCGTCCATGCCCTTTTCGACATATTCCTCGCCCCGGGTGACCATCAGGTAGATCAGGCAGGCAAGCTCGCGCGCGGTGGCGGTGATGGCGACGGCCCTGTCCTTGCGGGCGAGCCGGGCCCGATGTTTGGCGCCGATGAAGGTCTGGCTTCTTCGCGCTGCCATGGCGGCCATTCGCAGGGCCTGTCCGACCGGGTTGACCACCTTTGGGAGCCGGCCCGGCAAAGGCTTGCCGCCGCTGATCCTGGTCCTGGGAGCCACCCCCAGCCAGGAGCAGAAGTGCTGGGCGGAAGGAAAGGCGGAGAAGTCCGGGCCGATCTCCGACGCGATGGTCAGCGCAGTTCTGGTGCCGATGGCCGGGATCGCGGTGAGGTCGACGCCCATCATCTCGTGCAGGGCCATGGTCAAGGCCTTGTCCCCGGCCGCGGACTTCTTGCCCCCGGTGCGCGACAGCGTCTTCCAGCCTTCGCCGGCCGATCCGTCAGCAGGGCCTTCGTCCCCGGACGGGCTGTCGTCTGTGGAATCTTCCGGCGGCGTCAGGCGGCCGATCTGCGCCGCGATCTGCGCCTCGCAGACATCGATCTGCTGTTGGCAGAAGTCGTAGCGCTGCATGGCTTGCTCCAGCGCGAACAGATGCTCCTCGCGCCAAGTGCCCTCCAGGCTTGCCGCGATCGTGTCACCGCTGGCCTTCACCTGCCGATGCCGGAACGACGCCAGACGCTGCGCGTCGCGCTCGCCGCCGATGATCGCCCGCAGGATCTTCTGCCCGGTCTGGCCCATGATGTCGGCGAGCACCGAGTCCAGCCGGACGTTCATCTCGGTCAGCGCCTTCTGCATGTGCTGCACGCAACGTACGCGGTCCTCGATCAGCCGCTTCGCCTGGCGCACGTAGGCCCGTAGCGGGCACACTGCATCCCCAGGCCGGAACGCACCCCGCAGAAGGCCGTAGGACAGCAACTGCCAGATCCACTGGCAGTCGAGCACGTCGCTCTTGCGCCTGGCTATCTGCTTCGTCATCCGCGGCGGTACCAGCAACACCTCGAAGCCCGCGCGCTCCAGTACCTCGTACACCGGAATCCAGTACACCGAGGTCGATTCCATCGCCACCTTCTTCACCCCGCACGACCTCAGCCATGCCGCCATCGCTTTCAGATCCCGAGTGAAGCCATCGAACGACCGCACCGGTTCCGCACAACGCTCCGGATCCACCGCCACGTAGTGTCGGTCCTTGCCGATGTCGATCCCTGCGCAGTCCGGGTTCACCACCTTCAGGCGCTCCATCCTCTTGCTCTTCCGTGGCATGCCAAGTCCTCTCCATTCGTGTTGTGCCGGGGAGGAACCACACGCAAAAGCTCAATCTCTCGAACGAGGTCACGGCCAAGCCGCGCCATCAGTGACAAAAGCCGATCGTGGTTCGGGCCATGCTCCAAAACGGGTGCCTGCGCACGCCAGTGAACCGACGGCCTCGACTGCCCCGGCCACCTTCACTTCACCGCATCACCACCCCCGAATGCAAGTTCCGTTACTTTCGCAACTAAGCCGCCGCGTCGCGCGCGGGTAAACGATATACCGCTCGAGGATCCGGGACAACCGGAGCAGGTGTCAATGTCAGCCCAGACCGTGTGAAAACTGCGTAGGGACCGGTTTCAGTTGAGGAGTCGTTGAAGCC
>JAPPNE010000042.1 GCA_028818775.1 Deltaproteobacteria bacterium
GGACGTCACCGATCACCTGATCGAGGGCGCGCTGGGTTCGGACGGCGGTGTCGGCCAGCGGTAGCCGCCGGTCCGTCCGGGCGGGGCGATTGGGGGCGCCATCCGCCGCATTGTCGGGGCTGTCTTGCGGCCCGGCGATGGGGTATCGTCCCGCCATGGACGAGGAGCGGGTGAACGGCAGGATCGAGGAGGCCGTGCTGGCGTTGCTGTATCTGGGGATATTCGAGAGCCATCCGGCGGGCGGGGCCCGCGCCTGGAAATCCCTGGACTGGGACGCCATGGGACGTCTTCACGAGAAGGGGCTGATCTCCGACCCAACGGGCAAGGCCAAGTCGGTGGTTCTGACCGAGGCGGGACTGCATCGCACACCTCAGAATGCCCATCACCCATGCGGTACGATCCGTACCACCAACCTCCCGGAGCGGCTGTTCGTCGAGGAACGCCGGCGGCTCAAGATCATTCCCAACGCCTTCGGTGAAAAAGCCCGTCCTCAAGCTCATGTTCGGCGCCATGATCCGTGCCGCCGAGCGCTGGAGGGCCATCAAGGGCTCTGAAATCGAGCGCCGCCAGATGCGCGCCCGTCAGAGAGAACCTCGATCAGGAATACCAGGCCCCTGACGGCTTCAACCCACCGCCTCTGCCAATGATTCCCTCTCCAAATTGTCCAGCAGTTCTCGGACTTTGACCCTAATCCGTCTCCGGTAAACTCGGGGCGATTCACTACCGGAGGAGTAAATCCCATGACTGAGAAAGGTGAGACGTGTCGGAGGGATGACGGAAAACGGCTTGCCGCGTGGTGGCGTAAAGATTGGCTGAATACGCTATTTGCGGCTGTCGCGACTCTTCTTTCTGTTCTTGCGTTGGGACACTCCTTCTGGACGGACGGAAAGTCAAGACACTGCAACTACCAACACAACAAACATATCCGGTTGGCGACGATGGTCGATGAGTTACGTGACATCTCCTCAGAGTATGACAAGTTATTCTTGGAAACTAAGATCACGCTTCTTCAAAGAGAGATTCTGGAGGTTGAGGCAGACCGACAGGTAAAGCTTCTCGTATCCAAGCGACTCTCGTCGGTGAATTTGGTCGAACGGGTTTTCGGTCGAAATCGTGATATTGTCGATCCGGAGGTATTGGTCAGGACAGATTCGGCTATTGAAGAGTTGACACAGTATGTGAAGACGGTGGACACAGGCAGACTGAAAGCAGAAGACATGGCTCAATTGCATGCACTATCGGACTCAATTGTCACACATGCTATTGAAGATTCAAGGAAATTGCTTCTGAACGCTGGAGAAGGACTGCGGGAGCACTGTAGTTCCTAACATCACGGGCCTTCCTGCAGTTGGGCCGCTGAAGCGGGAGCGGCGCGGTGCTATGATCGATTGGAATGCTGGGTTGGTAACTCTGTCTGACCAGTTCACTCTGGATACATACAATGAGCGCCCACAGGACGGCGAAGAAGAAAAACCGAGCCTATCAGAGGCAAGAGGTCATACGTTGGTCGAAGGAAGGTTTCAACGTCCTCGCCGCTATCAACAACCCCCTTGTGACACCAACTCGTCCAGCGTCCAGAACCTTGGACAGTTCCTGCTGAATCTGAAGGAGGGAGATCCTCGACCAAGGCGAGGCCCTGGTTCGGGGAACCGGAGCCGCCGAGCGGGTGACGGGTGGGCCGCCGACGTCGCCCTTCTCCTGTTCTTCGTTCACCCGGGCCGTGTGCGCCGAGTAGTTGGAACAGCCGTCTACGATGAACCCGAATTCGAGGTCTTCGCGGATCACCGGCGGCAGTCGGAAGACCGCGCATTCCTTCGCATGGTCTACTCCGCGTCTCCCCAGTACTTGGCGGGCCGGTCGATGCCGGGCTGGCAATCCGACACGTAGGTGGCGAGATCCACGCCGTGGTGGGAGAGCGTCGCCCGCCAGTCCTTGATGGCGTGCCGCTCCACCTTGACGAGCTTCCGGTCCTCGAGGTACGTGAGCTGATCCCGAATCCAGTCCCGCGTGGTCTGCGGCCACATGGCCAGCAGCGTCGTCACCATCATCGTCTCGGTGGCCCCCAGCCGCCCGCCGACGTGAAGGATCCTTATGATTTCCCAACGCCCGCGCTCCAGGCGCGCGTGGTTCATCCTCTCGTCGATCACTTCTCCCCCCATTTCAGGCTCCGCTCATCCAGCCGCGCCAGCATCGCCTCCTGGGACGCCAACCTCTCGCCGATCTGCTCGCTCATGCCGTCGAGCTTCGACTGCATCAACGACATCTGCGGCACGTAGTCCTCGCGCCTCAGGTAGTGCTCGGCCGCGTGCAGCCGGAGGGACTCGAGCTGCTGCGTGAGGCACTGGACCTGTTGCTCCTTCTCCCTCTCCACCCGCTGAATCCACCGCATCAGAAAAAGCCCGAGACCGCCCGCCACGGCTGCCACGGTGTGCAACGCCCATCCCACGATCTCCGCCAGCGCCTCGTCCATGGGACGCCATTGTAGTGGGTGCGAGGTGGAGAGAGTAAGGCGACAAGCGTCGCATCATTCAGGCTCGGCGAATCCAGCGCTGAACCGTCCGGACGGAGACCTTGAGCTCTGCGGCGATGCTGGCCGAGGAGAGGCCCTGCTCGATCAGCCAACGACCCACCGCCTTCTTCGCGGATGGAATGTACAGGTTGTCGCCGGCGAATGTCTTGCCGATGGCGGCCGCGGCCTCTTCCGTGAGATCCCGGCACCACGGCTGGACGGCAAGCGCCTTCTCCGTGGTGGGCACGCGGATCACCCTGCCCCCGTGGCGCCTGGCCAACGTCAGCGCGGCGTCCCGGCCGGCCACGGCCGCGATTCCGTCCAGGCTCCTTTCGAGCCTCATGCCGTCACCTGCGTGTCCTGAAGCGTCCGGACCCGTTCGCCCCGGCTGGCAATCAACGGGTTCAACGCCGTGGCGCTGAGCGCGTGCATGCCCTCTGGCCCTGGCCTGCCCAGGATACGGCACCGTGCCTCAAGCACGGCCGCCGCGTCCCCGCCGGCGCGGCCAAGACCCGCCGGCCACTCCATTCCGACCACCCGGCGAAGCCAAGCCTTGAGCCTGTCGTCGGCCTCCCGGACGTCCTTCGGATCACGTGTCCCCAGGCGCCAGCCGCTGATCGACAGCGCCTTGAGCTTCCGCCTCGTGGCCGTGTCCGAGGGCCGGAGTTTGTCGAGCTCCATCAGAACCGCCTTCAGGTGGATCGCGCCCATCTCCGAGCACGAACACTTGCCCGTGATGCTCTCCGTGATTTCCTGCCGCGGGTCGTCGTCAAGCCCAAGCGGCCGCGCCTTGGCATGAACCGTCCGGGTCGGATTGACCGATTTCTCGCTCCTCAAGGGACACTCCTTTGGCAAATTCCCGCCTCCTTTTGGCGGGATGGATTTCCGGAAAAACTGCATACGACGTCCCGGCCCCCTTCTGGCGCTCCCGCTCGCGCTTCCTGCGGTCCTGCCAGGTCGGGCGGTGCGGCTCTCGCGGCCGCAATGGCAGCATCGCCGACGCCGGCGTCGTCGTGCTCCAGCAGGATGCTGTCGCGGTACTCCGTGAACTGCCGCAGCCAGTCGCGGGAGCTGACCCTCAATCCGCCCTCCCCGGCTTGCCTAGCTCGCTAGTCTTGGCCGTGGGTTCCGGGCGGTCGATGTCCGACGGCCACCTGAGGTCATCGGGCCAGTGGTCCGAAAGGTACTGCAGCACCTTCTCTGCGCGCCGGATGGTCACCCGGCCGGCTGACAGGCACGGGAAGAAGTTGCCGTGCCCGGCGGCATAGGTCCCAACCGTCGACAGGGTAATTCCACGCCGCTTGGCGTATTCGGTCGCAAGCCTCAACAGTCGCTCTGCAAACATACGGAACCTTTTTTGTAAAATTACGTAGAAACGCAGACTCCCTTTAGCAGGGATTCCGGCTTGTGCCAACCTCCGGGGTTCGGTATATTTGCCGAAGTGCGCGCTTCGGACTTCGAGGAATTGGTCCGCCGCCGGCTGAGGGAACAGGGGTTAACTGCAAACAGCGCCGAGACGAAGGGTGGCCTGAAACAGGACACCATTGCGAGGGTCCTTCGGGGGCATGTTCCCGGCCTCGACAAGGTGGACCAGATTTGTCGCGCTCTCGGACTGGATCATCACATCGGGATTCCCGGCAGCGGGCGGGCGGAGAAGCCCCGGCCTTTAGCAAGGGCGGAAGAGCGGACAGAACCGCCAGCCTGGGCCAAGGCGCAACACGAGGAACTGATCGAAGTAATGATGAGGGCGCAACAAAGTAAGGCTCTGGCGAAATCCCATCCAGGTTCTCCGGAGACCACGCCAGGCGCTGAGGTATTAGTGGAATCGATGCGCATGTTCTGGACGCACGGCTACAATGCCGTGTCGATCGGCGATATCGAGCGGCGCACCGGACAGCAGGTTGGGGCTGACGACACCAAGCGGCAACTGCTGCTGCGAAGCCTTGAGCTCTACGCACGCGACTATTGCGTGGGGCCGATGGCCGAGGCGGCAAAGCGGCCGTCAGCGCGCGCGGCATGGAAGGAGATGCTGGATGCCGAGATCAAGGCCGCAACGGAATCACAGGACGGCTGTCTGGAGGTCAACATGGCGTTGGAGGTGGCACCTCACGACGAGGAAGTGGCAGCCCAGGTGACCAGGGTGTTGCGGACGATCGAGCGGGTTCTGGAGAACGTGATCAGGCGCGGTCAGAACCAAGGGGTGTTCCGGCGGACAGAGAATCCGAAGGAAGCGGCGAGGCACGCGCTAGCGTTGATTGTCAGTATCCGGGTATTCGCCCGCCTGTGGCCCGGACGACGCCCTTTGTTACGGTCGATCGCGGCCCATTGTCGCCAAGTCATCGAGAAGGGATACGGTCCCAGCGAGAAGGGAAATTCCTGACGGCGATGGTTTCTATCGTCTTCCTGTACTCCGCGCTATCTCTCCCCGCGTGAAGCGACCGCCATCTTTCTGTCGACGCGCCCGGGGGCCGTTTGAAATCTTTCCCCCACCCGGAAGGCAGTCCAGCATAAGCTTCCATTTCATATCTCGGGCGGGCTTCCTCCCTTCGAGTCGAGTATCGAAGCGTGTCCTGAGTGGGTGATCCCTTCCCGGAACAGGGAATCCTTGCGGGGACTGCCCCGGCAGCGCCGGCGAATACAATACCGAGATTCTCTCCGTGCATCCCTTGTGCCGTGGCACGCGCCGTCCGGCGGACACCTCCGGGCGTCGTTCGACGGGGACCTGCGCCACCGTGACGAACCTGGCTTCCACTCCTGGTCTGGTTCGGACATGCGCCCGCACGCGTCTGCCCTGGAAGGCTCCGTTCCCTTCACCGACGTTCTGTCCGGAGAGCTTTACGCCGAAGCCGACATCGAGCCGTTCGCCTTCGACATCAAGGGAGCCGACCGGATTTCGTCCCCGTTGCCCGCGATGAACGGCCTCGACCGTGTGGCCGTGCTGGCGTGGAGCGCGCCGGTTCGTGGCTCGCCTTCGGTTTTCGTTGGGCTACAAGCACACGACCGGGGATAGACCCGAAGGCTGTCAGTTGGAGGCGAGAGGCTCGGTCCCAGTGTAGGGCATCCTCCAACCCGTCTTGCGCTGATCGGAAACGCCGAAGGTTCTTTCGGCCTTGGGGACCATGAGCACAGGTTCTGGCGCCTTATCCAGAGGCGAGTCGGTCCATTTCGGTCCATGGGCTGCGGGGTGGCCCCTTTCCCCGGAACGATGCGGCTGTAGTTGGGTTGATTCGGCGTTCCCGCGACGTTGAGTACGGCGAACCCTTGGGCCCGCCCTCGGGCGAGGGCCTGGACTGGCGGATCGGGATCGAAGTCCACGACCATTCGAGCAATCAACCGCTACCGCTCAGGTTCTCGCTTCGTTATCGTTTCTGATCCCTTCGCACGCCTGCCCTCAACTTCCCCTTTCCTCTCCCCTTTCCTCTTCGAACTTGTGCGACACCTGTCGCCTTACGCGCATTTCTGAATCCGGTTAAGGTCGTGCGTCATGAGCGCACTGGATGACAGGATCGACTCGGCGAGGCCGCTGAGCAACCGGCTGCAGCTTGGGTTGCGCGACGTTCACCCGGCGTTCCGGGCGGCAGTGGGCGAGGGCCGGCACCGTGGGCGGTCGGTGTCGCTCGCGCCGACCGGGTCCGGATACCGGATTCGCCACGTGGGCTTTCTCGGGGGCGCCGCGCCGCGGTTGACGGGCTGGCGCCGACCCAGCCAGGCAAATCGGGCCGACGCTACTTCGGCCGTTTACCTCCACAGAAGGGAGCAACCCAAATGACAACGAGAAGATGTCCCGACGCCGGCGACGAGCCGGTCAACGTCGTGCAAGCCGGGCTGAGCAGCGCCGGCGTTTCCGTGCTGACCATCGTCGTCGGACTCGCCAGCGTGGCCCTGGGCGCGCTGCTGGGCGTCCTGTGGGACCGGGATGCCGGCGGCGAACTCGAAACGGTCATCATCAGGGTCGCCGGCGACTGGGGGCACGGATTCCTCTGGACCCTCGGCGGTGGCGTGGTGCTGTGGCTTGTCAGGCACCGATGGGTCCAGCACGTCCTCGGCGGCTCCTACGACGAGTACCAGGACCTGCTTGCCGCGGCCATGGCCGAACGGCCGACCGGCGCCGCACGACTCGAACTGATCCGTGCGACCGGCCTGGCCTCCAGCATCAGCGCGGCGGCGCAGATGGCCTTCGTGGCCATCGTCGTCGCCGCCCATATTCTCAGGTAGCGCCATGCTCCCCGTTATCGCCGACGTATCGCGCGGACTCCTGGGCGGGGGCGCGCTCTTGCCGATCATGGTCATTGTGGGACTCGGCAGCCTGTCCGGACTGGCGAAGTGCACTGCCAACAGTCTCCGGGAACAGGGCGCCGAGGCCGTCCGCGCCGAAGTCAAGCTTGAGAACGCGAGGGAAGAGGCCGCGACCGCGAAGCGGAACCTCTTCATCGAGCAACGGTTGAACGACCTCGACCGTCGCGTGCGGGCCGAGTACAGGGGAATCAACGAATACCTCATCCTGAACGAGCAGCGCTGGGACAAGTGGGAGAAATCGCGCCCGAAGATGCGTAACCCGAAGGACTGCGCGTCGGGGTGCAAGCCTCCTGTCGTCCGTACGCCGGGCATCAGGGAAGAGGATCTGACGCCATGACGGCCCGTACACGCCCTGCCGTCGTGGTGGCCGTCATCGCCGTCATTGCCGTGGTCGCCTGCACACCTCGGACGGAGGTGCTCAGACGCACCGTGATCGAGACTTGCCCGTCGCGGCCGCCGGCGTTGGCGCCCATCGAGGTCCCCGAGGTTCCCCCCGGAGGCCAGTACCCGAGCGCCGAGGCTATGGCCAGGGCCTTGGAGCGCTGCATCGCCACGACACGACTGTGCCAGCTCAACATGCGGGCCTGGGAGGAATCCCGAGCGATCTGCCGGCCCGGGAACAGGAGGGACAAACGATGAAGCAGCAATAGATCGGCGAGGACCGTGTGGGGCTGTCCGTCAATCCGTCAGGGAGCGGCGCGGTGGAGAACATCAAGCGCAGAACCGCTGACCTGATCGGTGACATCGCGTCTCGACGCCGTACGACATCCCCGAAGCCGGGCGCCTCAAAGCGCTGGCCATGACCGCGGTCGAGGTGGGGCCTATGTGGGAAGTGAAGACCGTGACGAAATACGCCCACACCCGCACCTGACCCTTTGCCAGCCCAAGCGGCGCCCATGGAAGATGCGCAACAGGAAGTACACAACAGGAAAGGGGAATGACACCATGTCGGACGACAATGGACAGGAAACCACCGACGAACAGGAGCCGAATCCGGGGCTGATAGAGCAGCTCGGGGAGGTAGTCACGGCCATCAACAAGGTCAACGTGGCCTTGCGATCACAGGGCTTCACCGGCCCGAAGGGAGACAAGGGAGACAAGGGAGACCCCGGCCCGCAGGGCGAACAAGGCGAAAAAGGAGAACCCGGCGAGAAGGGGGACCCGGGTGAGCAGGGGCCGCGTGGAGAGCGCGGGGCCAGGGGCGAACAGGGCCTCCAAGGGGCGACGGGAGAGCGTGGACCGAAGGGGGAACGGGGGGAACAAGGCCCCCAAGGTGAGCGTGGTCTTCGGGGTCAAACCGGCCCGAAGGGAGACCCCGGCCCGCAGGGCGAACAAGGCGAAAAAGGAGAACCCGGTGAGAAGGGGGACCCAGGTGAGCGGGGGCCGCGTGGAGAGCGTGGGGCCAAGGGAGAACCTGGCGAACAAGGACCCCAAGGGGAGCCGGGAGAACGTGGACCGAAGGGAGAACGGGGCGAACAGGGCCCGCGAGGTGAGCGTGGTCTTCGGGGTCAAACCGGCCCGAAGGGTGACAAGGGTGAAACAGGTCTTCAAGGGGAGCAGGGAGAACCCGGCGAACAAGGACCTCAGGGAGAACCGGGAGAGCGTGGACCGAAGGGAGAACGGGGCGAACAGGGCCCGCGAGGTGAGCGTGGTCTTCGGGGTCAAACCGGCCCGAAGGGTGACAAGGGTGACAAGGGCGAAAAGGGCGAAAAGGGCGAGCCCGACCACACCCACGAAAACGAGAGCTGCTTCTTCCCCGGTACGCAGATTCGTATGGCGGACGGCCAGTACCGTGCAGTTGAGGACATCATGGTCGGCGACCGCATCGCGTCTCCCTGCGGGGACCGTACCGTGGTCGCGCTCGACAGCAGCATCTCTACCGGGTTGGGCAAGCCGAAGGCGATCCTGGAGGTGTGGGCGGACGGTCAGACCCATCGCATCGAGTGCACGGCGAACCATCCGTTTCTGCTGCCGGACACCCTGGACGAGCCTCGCTTCGGAGCCGTCATGCCCAACCAGCAGGGCAATGCACGGATCTTCCATCCTGTCGTGGACAATGAGGGAAACCGCAGTTCGTGGTTCCGCGGCAACCGGGGTGACGTCGACGTGCTCAGGGTAGGCGACAAGCTGGCAACGGTCCATGGGCATGCCGTCATCACGGCTATCGAGATCCAGGAAAGCGCGGGAGTCGGTGAGCGGGTCATCACGCCGGTCACCGGCGGACTGCTGTGGCTCTCCGGCGATGTCCTGGCGTCCGCCGGGTACGATGCCGACACGGTCGGCCTAGATGATCCGGCCGCCGTTCGAAAGGAGTTCACCGTTCGGGGTTCGACCGCCACCTGGGAAGCCGACAGGGGCGTCGCGACGCCCTGATCCACCGCGGGCAAAGCCCGCTCTCAACGCTGTTTTCTAACCAAAATGGCCCGGAAATCGATGGTTTCCGGGCCATTTTGTTCTGGATTGTCTCATTTATTGTGTGCGCCTACATTACCTAATCTGCCGGACGGAGATGATCGTCTGGGATTGTTGCATTCAGCCAATCTCAGTATGTGTCTGAGAC
Organism: Deltaproteobacteria bacterium; assembly: GCA_028818775.1. Classification (NCBI taxonomy): domain Bacteria; kingdom Pseudomonadati; phylum Myxococcota; class Myxococcia; species Deltaproteobacteria bacterium. The sequence goes on from JAPPNE010000042.1 coordinate 9,366, forward strand.
TCCGAAGTAG
>JAPPNE010000043.1 GCA_028818775.1 Deltaproteobacteria bacterium
GCAGGGTGGCCATGGTTTGCCCTCCTTGTTCACATGCGGTCTCTGAATGAAGAGTCCCGGCAAAAGCTGTTTTCTCATGTCACGATGGGGATATAGGGTCAACGCATGGAAAGGATCCCCGTTTTTGGATCTCACGCTCTTCCCGAAGCTGGCGGTTCTCCCGTCGAAGCCACCGTAGCTCCACCCGCTCCACCGTCGTCAGCCCGTCCTCACGAAGATCCTCGTCCCGATCCGCCTGCCGAACCCATGTGCGGCGCGGGCGGCCTAATCGTCACCTTGGTCAAGCTGCTGTAGCGCCGCATGCATCTACACGTCGTGCATGTCGCCGTTTCCCTCTCTTGAGAGCGGGCGACCGAACCCTCCCGCTGGAGGATAACCGAGTGCGCAGTAGTTGTTTCTCAGGCCCGAAGCGCACGCCGGACCGTCACCGCGTTTTCCTCCGGCCCCCGTTCATCGCTGCCGCACATTTGCACGGCGGGGCTTTTGCCCAGACAAGCTTCGTCCTCGAAAGTTTGGAGGGTACGATCACCGGGGCGGCGACCAACAAGAAACCTGGTTCCTCGGACTCATGCACACGCGAACTCTTGCATAAAAATCCCTCTAATCGCACCCCAAATGAGTCCAAGCGCGCCTCCGATGAACCCTGCGGTCTGATACCCGCGCACAGCATTGTACATGGTACTTGCCAACCAAGAGGAGCAATTGTCTTTCACCCAGCAATACAGGTGCCTGTCTGCACACTCCATAAGACGAGCCTCGGACTCTTTCGGCAACCGCATCTTTTCTCTGATGATCTGGTACAGAGCATCATGAACCAAAGAGGCTTCCATAGCGCAAGGGACATCTGGGCCGTACGTTACTCCATCCCAAGCATAGTCCGGATAGACGGTAAGGTGCCCCTTATGCATCTTCGCCAGCACCTTGCCGTTGTTCCGCTTGACCATGAACGTTTGATCGACGCTGTTCATGCACCCCAGCAAGACATAGCGCCCCTTCTCTGTGACTCTATACTTCTCGTTGCCAGTCTTTCCCGTCCTGGTGTACTTCATGAATCTTCTCCTTCACGACGTGGTCGACCGCGTCGCGTGTCAAACATAGGACGCGGCGTAAGTGACTTCCAGTGCTCCGGTTTCGTAAACCATGCGGGCAGAGCGGTGAAGTCCTAAACTTGCTGGAAATTGGAAGGGGGTGCATCCTGGTTGAGGATTCACCAACCGGCGCCGGTAGAGGCCGGCGCCACAAGGAGGCACCCCATGGCGAAGAGAGTACCGGGATCGATGCGCACGCGCAAATCCCTTTCGGAGTTGATCGAAGGACGACTGTCGAGTGCGGACGGGAGGGGCGAGTTGGTGAAGCTTGCGACGCGTCTGATCATCAAGGAGGCGTTGGAGGCGGAGAGCCGCGATGCTTTGGGTCGGGAGTACTACGAGCACGGGGCGGCCGAGGGCCAGGGCTGGCGCAATGGGGTGCGCACGGGGCGGCTTAGGACGACGGAAGGGCTGGTAGTAGACTACGCGGCGCCGCAGATCACCGGGAACGAGGAGCCGTTCCACTTGGAGATCCGGGACACCCTGAAGGGGCACACCCAGGCGTTGGAGGACCTGGCGGTGGAGCTTCTGGCGCGGGGCCTATCGGTGCGCGACATCGAAGACGCGTTTAGATACGAGAGCGGTCGGTCGTTGCTGTCGCGGACGGCGGTGTCGGAGATCGGCGAGCGGCTATGGGCAGACTACCAGGAGTTCGCCAACCGCGACCTAATCGCCTAAGGAGGCTTCACCGAAGTCGAGTATTGGTTCCGCACGGAATAGTTCCTCGCCACCAAGGCCGATATCGAAGCGCTGCAGCATAAAATCAAGGCCGAAATTGTTAGGGTTAAGGCCCCATTGTGTTGACACCCTGCGGCAGGAAAGCAAGGCCAGCGCTAGGGCGTCGATGCAGGCACAGAAGTCCTCCGACACGAAACTACCGCGACCATTGCGACGGTGAAGGCGGACCTTGTGAAATGGCTGTTCGGCGGGGTGATCGCCCAAGGACCCACGCGGCCCCGAAGGCATTACAGATCGCGATTCTGCGCCGTGGAGCGACACGGATGCGCCGGGTGATGAGCACTCCTGGGGTAAGCCTTCGCTCGTGCCGTGATGATCCAGACGGTTGAAGGGGTGGAGAACGGTTACTGTGCGCAGAGAACGATGAGTTGCGCGCACCTACTGTACTGCTGGCCGAGAATTCCACGGTACCACCGAAGGGTTACCGAGTCACCGACTAACCCATCGACTCATCGCTGGAAATCTACATCACCGCGCGGTCGGTGTTGTCCCTGGCGTGACGCGGCGGCGGCCGAAACCTCGGAATGCACCGGCCCTGGCCTGATACATTCCCGCGCGCGCGCACCACAGCCTTGTTGACGCCGGCCAACCCCGCAGTTATCAAGAACCCTCAATCAACAACCAAGCGACTTCTCCAAAAGGAACAGAGCATGAACTATCGAAGGACCCTGAAGCTTGCCGCGGCATCGGCCGGACTGATGGCGCTCAGCCTGCTCGCACCCCAGTGGCTCCCGAACGGATCGCAGGTCCACGGCCAGGAGGCCGCCAAGGGCCGGCCCGCCGTAAAGTACGTTTTCACGGTGGACTATCCCCTGGACGGCAAGGACAAGTATATCGCGTGGGTGAACAGCGTCGCCAAGCGCCTTACGGCTCCTGCCGAAGTGCGGCGCATCACCTCCTACGACAGCTATTTCGGCGACTCGCCGCACCGCGTCGTGGAGTTCGAGTTCGACAGCATGGAAGACGCCGGCAAATATTGGTCGAACGAGAAGGTCAAGGCCGTCTTCGAGGACGTGACCGAGTACGGCGTCAACGGAAGAGTCCAGGTATTGATATTGCGGAGTGACTACTTGCCCAAGTAGCGCCCTGGTGTGGTGTCTGGTAGTTGTCGGCGGATCAGAACGGCAGGCTGCGCTTCCTGGCCGTATGGCACGGCTTGCAACCGGGTACGACACTCCACAGGCCGCGGCCGCATGCCTGGCCGGGTCGTGTCCTCTTCGGTCAGCAACTCCGGTCTCTACATCGGGTAGACCGTCCCGTTCCCGCACAGATGCCAGTACTGG
>JAPPNE010000044.1 GCA_028818775.1 Deltaproteobacteria bacterium
GACGGCTGCGGCGCATGGGCGAAAGCCCCTACAAGCGCCAGTTCCGCAGCATGTCCTTCGCACGCCGCGACATCGCCCTGGAATAGAATTGTCAAGGTCTCGATCGAGCACCCGTGACCGATCCCGCTAGCGTAATCTTCCCGTATCTTCGGGCGCCGGAAGAGCCGATCCGCTGCGCCGCCGCCCGCGCCCTCGGCGCTTTGGGCGACGAGAAGGCGGCGCCGGCTTTGGTGGAAGCGTTGCTGGACCCGGATCCGGACGTGCGCGCCGATGCCATGGGGGCGCTGGCGCGCTGCGCCCGGCCGGAGGACGCGCCCGCGGTCCGGCGCTCGTTGCGGGGCGACCCAGTGGGCGAGGTCAAGACGGCGGCGGTGCGGACCTTGGGCCGGCTCAGGGACGAGGCGTCCACGCCGTTGCTGCGGGCGCTGGCGCGGGATCGATGCGAGTCGGAGGCGGCATGGGAGGAGGGTGCGTGGGACGACTGGCTCGACGTGCAGGTCGCCGCCATTACGGCCCTGGGGGACATGGGCGACGAGTCCGCGGTCGATGATCTTATCCGGGCGCGGGCCGACGAGGACGGCCAGGATCTCGACCACGTGGTCTTTGCCGCCCTGGCAAAGATGCCCGGACGTGGAGTCGCGGCTCTCCTTCATTTCCTCGGGGACGGAGACGCGCGGGTTCGGCAGCGCGCTCTGACGGCGCTGTCGCGGGCCGGGCGGGATCGGCTGGCGCCGCTCCGCGACCGCTTGGTCGTCGACCCGAGCCCGGGCGTTCGCCGGCTTGCCGTGGACTGCCTGGACGCCAAAGATGCGGCGTTGCCCGCCCTGGCATTGAAGGATCCCGACGCCTCGGTCCGCGCCGTCGCGTTGTCACGGGTCGCTGCCGGCCGTGCGGATATCGTCCGGGCGGCTCTTGCCGATCCCGACACCGAAGTCCGCGCCACGGCCCTCGAAGCGCTGGCGCCGCATATCTCCCCCGGTGACGAGCCGGCGCTTGCCGCAACACTGACGGCCTGGCTCTGGGAGGCCGATGCCCGCTTGGCCGTGGCGTGCGCCTCGGCGCTGCCCCGGGTGATGGGAACGGAGGCGGCGAGCACGCTACGCGACACGGCGGCGGACGGAGAAAGGCTGCCCGAGGTGCGCATCGCCGCGCTCAGGTCACTAGGGGAGATCGGCACCCGGGCAGCGGTCGCTTCGCTGCGGGCAACGGCGCTGGACCCGGTCCGGCAGGTCCGGCTGGCCGCGCTGGCGGCGGCTGCCGAGGTGACGCGCGGCACCTCCGAGGAGGGTCGGGGACCAGCGCGAGCCCTCTTGATCGACGCTGTGTGCGGGAATCTTCGGCGTGGGTCCTCCGACGGCGCGGACACGGCCGATGACCTACCGGTCCGCGCTGCTTCCGGGCCGGGCGGGAGCGGACCCATCGCCATCACTCCTGAAGGCGGCATCGTGGCCGCGGACGCGCCGGCGCCGAACGCCGCCGTCGGGGGCGCCGGCGCCGGAGGACAGCCGTACCCGCGCTCTACGCTGGAAGCGATTCAGGCCACGGGGCTTCAGACGGCCGCGCCGGCCCAGGCCCCTCCGGCGTCTTCGCCGGCCGGCGGGCGGACCCGCTCCCGCCGCGTGCCGGTGGAGGGCACGGACGACGTCGAGGCCGATGTCCGGATGGCGGCGATCAGGCTTGCCGCGGAGTGCGAGGGCGATGACATCGACGATTCGCTGGCGGCGGCCGCGGAGTCGACGGCGTCCGAACTGCGGGCGGCTTGCTTCGAAGCCATCGCCCAACGCGCCGACTCCATGCCGCTGTCACCCGTCCTGCGGGCCGTCCTGGTCCGCTCCCTGGGATGCGAGGACGCCCGGGTGCGCTGCGCCGCCGTGCGGGGCTTGACCAGCGCGGCGGACGATGTGGCCCCACGGCTCGTCCCGCTGCTTGACGACACCGACGCTTCGGTCCGGGCGGCGGCGTTGACGGCGGTTGCCGCCGTCCAGCCCGCGAGAGTCGTGGCGGGTTTCCGCGACTCCTCGCCCCTGGTTCGCCGAGCCGCGGTGAACGCCGCCATCGCGGCAGGTGAGGATCACTTCCTTGAAGACGGTCTGCGGATGCTGGTGGAGGATGGGCACACCGACAGCCTCATGGAGGCTTGCGCGCGTCACATCGGCGTGACACCGAGGTTGGTCGAGATGCTGAGCGCTTCCGAAGTCTCGAGGTCAGGGCTTCGGACCGTTCTGGAAGCCCTGGGCAGCGTCCAGTAACGGATTGCTCGGCGCGGCGATGGCGCTGGCGGAGCCTAATCCACGCTCATGCTTCCAACCCTCACGGCGTTTTGTGACGGGGCGGAGGTCCCGCCAGCATACCTATTGACAACACATGCGTCTAAAGATACGTTTATCACTACGTTTAGTTGAATTGGTGGAGGTTCTAATGGCGAAATTGCCTCATATTATACCCGTGACCGACCTGCGGCAGGATGCGGCGGCCGTGTTGAAGCGGGTCGGCAAGTCGCGCGAGCCCTTCGTCATTACGCAGCGCGGCCGGGCGGCCGCGGTGCTGCTGAGTGCGGAAGCTTACCAGCGTGCGGAGTCTGAACGGCAAATGCTCCGGCTACTGGCGCAAGGAGAGAAAGATATTGCCGAGGGACGGGGTGTCCAGTTGGACGCGGTGCTGGCGGAGGCCGACGCGCTGCTCGCGGCTGAAGACTTGTGAGTGTCCGATTCACGCTATCTGCCCGTGCCCAATTCCTTGCCGCGATTTCCTATATCAGGCGCGACAACCCGGAAGCAGCGAGACGGTTTCGTCAACGCTCGGAGGAAGTTCTACGCCGGATCGAGAGCTTCCCGGAATCCGGCAGAGTCATTCCCGAATTTCCGGAATTGCCCTACCGGGAAGTCGTCGTTCCTCCCTACCGCTTCTTCTACCGTCGCGAAGGCGACACGGTCTGGATCGCAGGTGTGTGGCATGGCGCTCAACTACCGGGTGAACCCTGAGGATCGCGGAGGCGTGTGGGCGTTGAATCTCCAGGCCTGTCAGGCGAGGGAACCGGACAGGACATTACGATGCGCATTGTGATCCACGGACAGCAGGCGTTCGGAAAGGCCGTGCTGGAACGGCTTGCGACGGGACCCGACGAGGTGGTTGGGGTTTTCTGTCCGCCGGACCACGAGGACCGGCCCGCGGACCCGCTCAAGGAAGCGGCGCTGGAGCGCGGGCTGCCGGTGCGCCAGCCCGCCACCTGGAAGACGGACGAGGCGCTGGAACTGATCAGGTCCTTCCAACCCGACCTTTGCGTCATGGCCTATGTGACGCTGCTGGTGCCGAAGCGAGTGCTGGACGCGCCCGCGCTGGGCACGATCCAGTACCATCCCTCGCTGTTGCCGCTGCACCGCGGACCCAGCTCCATCAACTGGGCGCGCATCATGGGGGACGAGAAGACCGGCCTCACCATCTTCTGGCCGGACGAGGCTCTGGACGAGGGTCCGATCCTGCTGCAGAAGGAGGTGGAGATCGGCGAGGACGACACCGTGGGCAGTCTCTACTTCGGCAAGCTCTTCCCCATGGGCGTCGACGCCCTGGCCGAGGCCGTGGAGCTGGTGCGCGCCGGCACGGCCCCGCGCATCGAGCAGGACCACGGCCGGGCGACCTACGAGAGCTGGTGCGGCGAGGCGGATGCGGAGGTCGACTGGTCCAGGCCGGCGGAGGAGGTGCACCGCCTCATCTGCGGCACCGACCCCCAGCCCGGCGCCTGGACCACCGTCGACGGCAACAAGCTGAAGCTTTTCGGCAGCCGGGTGGGAGCGGACAAGGGCGCGCCGGGAGAGATCCTCGACCTCTCCGGTGCCGGCATGGCAGTCGCCGCCGGCGAGGCGAGTGTTTGGGTGCAGCGGGTGAGGGCGCATGATTCGCGCGCAAAGGTCGGCGCCGCCGAATACGCCGGGCAGGCTGGCGTTGGTCCCGGGTCGCGCCTGGGCTGACTTGTCATTTTCGGACCCGTTTCTCTTCGTTACGGACTCGTTCCTCCTCATCGGCCCGACGAAAGGTTGAGCGGCGTCCGCGTTCCGTGCCAAAGTTTACCGGAAGATGGTACGCGCCCGGTTGGACAGGCTCAACGGCATGCTCGACGAGGTGCTCCGGACCAACGAGTTTTATCGGCGCAAGCTCGAAGGGCGCGTCGCACAACGCCCGGAAGGCCTGGATGAGTTGTCGGAGCTGCCGTTTACCACCAAGCAGGAGTTGGTGGACGACCAGCTCGGGCACCCGCCGTTCGGAAGCGACCTGACCTATCCGCTGGAGCGCTACGTGCGTGTGCACCAGACCTCGGGCACAACGGGGCGGCCCATGTACTGGCTGGACACCGAGGCGTCGTGGGACTGGTGGGGCGAGTGCTGGAAGGCGGTGCTGGAAGCGGCCGGGGTCGGGCCCGAGGACCGGATCTTTTTCCCGTTCTCCTTCGGGCCGTTCGTGGGGTTCTGGAGCGGCTGGGAGGGCGCCCGCAAGGTGGGTGCGCTGGCCGTCTCCGGCGGCGGACAGTCCACGCAGCAGCGGCTCAAGAGCCTCCTGGACTACGGCGCCACCGTGCTGGTGTGCACACCCACGTATGCGCTGCACATGGCGGCGGAGGCGCGCCGCGCGGGCATGGACCTGGCGCGGAATTCGGCCGTGCGGGTAACGGTGCACGCGGGCGAGCCCGGCGCGAGCATCGCGTCCACCAGGCAGCGCATCGAGGAGGCATGGGGCGCCCGCTGCTTCGACCACACCGGCGCCACCGAGGTGGGCGCGTTCGGCTTCGCCTGCGAGGCCCTGGCGGAGGGAGTCCACGTCAACGAGGACGAGTTCATCGCCGAGGTGGTGGACCCGGAGAGCGGCACGCCGCTGCCGGACGGCGCCCGAGGCGAGCTGGTGCTGACCAACCTGGGCCGGGTGGGGAGTCCGGTCATCCGCTACCGCACCGGCGACCTGGTGGAGCCGCGGCGGGGACCCTGCGCTTGCGGGCGCGATTCGCTGGTGTTGCAGGGGGGTGTTCTCGGGCGCGTGGATGATATGGTGGTGGTTCGGGGAGTGAACGTCTTCCCGAGCGCGGTGGAGGGCATCGTCCGGCGGTTTCCCGAGGTGGAGGAATTCCGCGTGGACGTGGTGCGGACCGACGGGATGGCCGAGTTGAAGATCACGGTGGAGCCGGTCGCGGCCGGGGCGCCGGCCGGACTCGGGGAAGGCGTGGTGGAGTCCGTCCGGGACAACCTGCACATCCGTCCGGTGGTGGAGGTGGTGGCGCCGGGGACCCTGCCCCGGTTCGAGTTGAAGGCAAGGAGGTTCTTTCGGAGTTGAGCAGCGCCATTTCCGACAGCGAGACCATCACCGGCAAGCGCCTGATGCGCCTGCGGGTCAACGGCGAGCCGCACGAGGTGGCGGGACACGTCACCCACAGCCTGCTGGAGGTGCTCCGGGAGGAGATGGGCCTCACCGGCACCAAGCACGGGTGCGAGCTGGGCGAGTGCGGCACCTGCACCGTGCTGGTGGACGGCGAGCCCATCTACTCGTGCCTGATGCTGGCGGTGGAGGCCGAGGACCGGGAGGTTACCACGGTGGAGGGCTTGGCCCTGCAAGGCCGGGCGCATCCCTTGCAACGGGCGTTCTCGGACCTGAGCGCCGCCCAGTGCGGCTACTGCATTCCCGGCATCCTGCTGGCGGCCAAGGCGTTGCTGGACAAGCAGCCGGACCCGGCACGCGCCGACATCGAGGAGGCGCTGTCGGGTAACCTGTGCCGCTGCACGGGCTATACCAAGATCATCGAGTCGGTGGAGCAGGCCGTCAGGGAAATGCGCGGCCAAGAAGGTACACGGGCATGAAGAAGAACGGGTTCTCGGTCATCGGCAAGCCGCTGCCGCGCATCGACGGTCCGGCCAAGTGCGCCGGCGACACGCGCTACGCCGACGACATGGTGCTGCCGCGCATGCTGTTTTCCCGGCTGCTGCGGAGCCCGCACCCCCACGCCCTGGTGCACGGCGTGTCGGCCCGCCGGGCGCTGGAGTTGGCGGGCGTCCACGCGGTCATCACGGGCGCGGACGTGCCTACCAAGTTCGGCATCATGCCTTCCACCCAGGACGAGGAGGCGCTGGCGGTGGACAAGGTGCGCTACGTCGGCGACCCGGTGGCGGCGGTGGCGGCGGTGAGCGAGGACGTGGCCGAGGAGGCGCTGGGGCTCATCGACGTCGACTACGAGGTGCTCGACCCCATCCTGTCCATCGAGGGCGCGCTGGCGGCCGAGGATCACCGCATCCACACGTGGAACCGGCACGCCAACATCCAGAAGGCGGTGTCCTTCGAGTTCGGCGACGTGGACGGCGGTTTCGAGGAGGCCGACGAAGTCTTCGAGGGCACCTACTTCTTCCAGGGCAACACGCACCTGCCCATGGAGCAGTATTGCGCGCTGGCGAGCTACACCCCCGACGGCAAGCTCACGCTGTGGTCCTCCACCCAGACGCCGCACTACGTGCACCGTGCCCTGTCCCGGGTGCTGGGGCTGCCCATGGGGCACATCCGGGTGGTCGCCACGCCGGTGGGCGGCGGCTTCGGCGGCAAGAGCGACCCGTTCTCCCACGAGATCGCGGTGGCCAAGCTGGCCATGGTCACCGGGCGGCCGGTGAAGATCACCCTCAACCGGGAGGAGTCGTTCTACGTGCACCGGGGACGCCATCCGGTGAAGATGTGGATGCGTACGGGTGTCAAGCGCGACGGCACCCTCACGGGCATGTGGTTTCGCTCCTTCCTGGACGGCGGCGGCTACAGCAGCTACGGCTTGGCCACGGTCTACTACACCGGCGCGCTGCAGACCGTGACCTACGAGCTGCCGGCCTACAAGTTCGAGGGCGTGCGCGTGTTCACCAACAAGCCGCCGTGCGGCCCCAAGCGCGGCCACGGCACGCCGCAGCCGCGCTTCGCCATGGAAGTGCAACTTGACGAGATCGCCGAGAAGCTCGGGCTGGACCCGGTGGAAATGCGCCTCAAGCAGGTGGTGGTGCCCGACAGCGTCACCGTGAACGGTCTGCGAGTCTCCACCATCGGCCTGCGGGAATGCATCGAGAAGGTGGCCGAGCGCTCGGGCTGGAAGGACAAGCACCGCGCGCTGCCCCACGGCCACGGCATCGGTTTCGCCGCCAGCTCCTACATCAGCGGCGCGGGCCTGCCCATCTACTGGAACGACATGCCCCACTCGGGAGTGCAGCTCCGGGCGGACCGGGGCGGCGGCGTCACGGTCTTCTGCGGCTCCACGGACATCGGCCAGGGTTCGGACTCGATCCTCGCCTTCGCCGTGGCCGAGGAGCTGGGGCTTCGGCCGGAGGACGTGCGCGTGGTGACGGCGGACACCGACCTCACCCCGGTGGACCTGGGGAGCTACTCCAGCCGGGTCACGGTGATGACCGGCAACGCCGCCATCCAGGCCTGCGGCAACCTCAAGGAACGCCTGTTCGAGGTGGCCTCGGAGGTGCTGGAGGTGCCCGCCGACGACCTGGAGATGGAGGAAGGGCAGGTGCGCAGCCGCAGCCTGCCGGAGCGGGGCCTGGCCTTCGCCGAGTGCGTCGAGCGCGCCGAGACCCGCTTCGGCACCCTGGGCACCACCGGCAGCTACCGGCCGCCGCGCCATCCGGGCGACTACAAGGGCGCCGGCGTCGGCCCCACGCCGTCGTACAGCTACTCCGCCGCGGTGGTGGAGCTCCACTGCGACGGCGACACCGGCGAGATCCGCATCGACAAGGTATGGATCGCCCACGACTGCGGCCGCGCCTTCAATCCCTTGTGGGTGGAGGGGCAGGTGGAGGGCAGCGTGTACATGGCGTTGGGCGAGGTCTTGATGGAAGAGCAGATCTTCCGCAAGTCGGGCGTGCACAAGATCCCTTCCATCCTGGAGTACAAGAGCCCTACCACGCTGGAGACGCCGCCCATCGAGACCATCCTGGTGGAGACCGACGACCCCGAGGGCCCGTTCGGCGCCAAGGAGGCCGGCCAGGGTCCGCTGCTGCCCGTGATACCGGCGGTGTCCAACGCCGTCTACGATGCCGTGGGCGTGCGCATCCGCGAGATACCGGTGACCCCCGACAAGATCCTGCGGGCGCTGGACCAGCGGCTGAAGGATCCCACCGTGCCGGCCTTCGAGTTTCCCACGCCGATTCGCTGGGCCCCGGGCCAGGGCGTCGAGGTGCCGCAAAAGAGCTAGGTATCGTCACGAGGCGGATTGATGCTGCGACTTCCCGATTTCACTTATGTCCGGCCCCGCACGCTGGCGGAGGCGTCCGGCGCGCTTCAGGAGCTGGGTGCGGAGGCGATGGTCGTGGCCGGGGGCACCGACGTCTACCCCAAGATGAAGCGCGGACAATTCACGCCCCGCTATCTGGTTTCGTTGAGCCGTATCGAAGAGCACCGGGGCATCCGTCGCGAGGAGGGGCGCGGGTTGTGGATCGGCGCGGGCGAGACCCTGAGCGCCGTCGCCGGCCATGAAACCGTGCGCCGGGCCTTTCCGGCGCTGGCCGACGCGGCCGGACTGGTGTCCACGCTTCAACTCCGCAACGCCGGCACCATCGGCGGCAACCTGTTCGTGGATACCCGCTGCAACTACTATGACCAGTCGTTCTTCTGGCGCCAGGCCGTGGGCTTCTGCCTCAAGAAGGACGGGGACATCTGCCTGGTGGCGCCCAAGAGCCGCGTCTGCCTTGCCATCTGCTCCTCGGACACCGCCCCGGTGCTCAGCAGCCTGGGCGCCGAGGCCGTTCTCGTCGGCGCCGGCGGCAGCCGCGAGGTTCCGCTGGACTCCCTCTACCGCGACGACGGCATCGACTACCTCGCCAAGCAACCGGACGAGTTGTTGCGGGGGGTGTGGATCCCGGAGGAAGCGTTCGGATGGCGCAACGTCTACCTCAAGCTGCGCCGCCGGGGGTCCTTCGACTTCCCGGTGCTGGGGGTGGCGGCGGCCTTGCGGATCGATGCGTCGGGCACGTGCGAGGGGGCCAAGATCGTCCTCACCGCGGTCGCGTCGGCGCCCAAGGTGGTGGCCGATGCCACCGGGGTCCTGTGCGGCAGGCCGGTGGACGAGGGCGCCATCGACGAGGCCGCGGAACTGGCCATGCGCGTGTCCCATCCGCTGGACAACGCGGACATGGATTACTGGTATCGAAAGCGCATGACCCGCGTCTATGTCACGCGCGCGTTGCGGCAACTGGCGGCAGCCGGCGAGACGGCCGGCGGCGCGGACGCGCCCACCGCGTGAGCGGTACGGGAGGGGAAGCCATGGCGGTACCCGCTGAACTGGAAGCGAGGCTGGCGAGCCTGGAGAACCACCTGCGTACGGAGAACCCGATTCTTCTGAGCGCGGTCCAGAGCTTCCGCAAGCTCGACGACATCTCGCGGCGGTTGGGTTTCCTGGCCGCCGACGAGTCCCACGCCACGCGCATTCCGTGGTGGCCGCTGGTGGCCGTCCTGGGAACCTATTCGTCCGGCAAGTCCACCTTCATCAACGATTACCTGGGGCAGGGGGTGCAGCCCACCGGCAACCAGGCGGTGGACGACCGCTTCAGCGTCCTGTGCTTCGGCAAGGAGCAGGACGTCCGCGTGTTGCCGGGGGTGGCGCTGGACGCCGACCCGCGCTTCCCGTTCTACAAGATGAGCCGCGCCATCGAGGAGATCAGCGCCGGCGAGGGCAGCCGCATCGACGCCTACCTCCAGCTCAAGACCTGCTCCAGCGAGGCGTTGAGAGGCAAGATCTTCATCGACTCGCCCGGCTTCGACGCCGACCAGCAGCGGACCGCGACACTACGGGTCACGGACCGCATCATCGACCTGTCGGACTTGGTGCTGGTGTTCTTCGACGCCAGGCATCCGGAGCCCGGCACCATGCAGGACACCCTTCAGCACTTGGTGGAGGAGACGATCCACCGGACCGACTCGAGCAAGTTCCTTTACGTGTTGAACCAGATGGACAACACCGCCCGGGAGAACAACCCGGAAGACATCGTGGGCTCCTGGCAGCGGGCGCTGGCGCAGAAGGGGCTCACCGCGGGGCGTTTCTACTGCATCTACAGCCCCAACGCCGCCGTCGTCATCGAGGACGACGGGCTGCGGGGGAGTTTCGAGCAGAAGCGGGACGAGGATCTTTCGGAGATCCATGGACGCGTCCGGCAGGTGGGCGTGGACCGCTGCTATCGCATCATGGGCGTCCTGGAGCACACCGCGCGCGACATCGAGTTGCGCCTGGTGCCGAGGCTCCGGGAGATGATCACCGACTGGCGCCGCCGGGTGCGGCGGCTGGACGGCGCCGTCTTCGCCGTGCTGCTGGCCGCGGTGCTGGGGTGGGCGGTCTGGCAGGGCGCATGGAGCGACTACTGGGCGGTGCTTTCAGGGGCGTCGGCGTGGACCTACGGCGTGCTGGCGGCCGCGGCCCTGGTGGCCGGCTACGTCCACCACACCGTCCGGCGATTGGCCGCCGGGCGGGTCCTGCGAACTCTCCGGCGCTCGCTGGGAGCCGAGCGCGACACCGAGGTGCTCGACGCCCTCACCGCGGCATTCCGCAAGAACACGAGCCTCTGGCGCAACGTGTTCTCGGCGCGTCCGGCCGGCTGGAACCCCGCCACCCGGCAGCAACTCTCCGAGGTGATCACCGAGGCCAACGGCTACGTGCAGACTCTCAACGACCAGTTCACCAACCCCGGCGGCCGGACGGACGCGGCGCCCCCGGCGGATCCGCCCGCCGAGGCGTCCGGGTAGCCGGCGACGCTACGACTTGTCCGTGGCCGCCGCCAGAGGAACCTTCCCGGGCACGCCGGCGTGTTCCGGTGGGGTGAATTCGCGGCCGACGATGCCCGAGGAGACGATGAACTTGAATGCCTCCTCGATGTTGTAGTCGGTGTCGATGACTTCGTTCTCGGGCACCAGCACCAGGAAGCCGGACGTCGGGTTCGGGGTGGTGGGGATGAAGACCGACAGCATCGTGTCGGCGGAGGAAAGGTTGAACGTGTCGGGCCGGGGCGTGGCCACGAGCCCCATCATCCAGGCCCCCTTTCTGGGATACTCGAGCAGCACCACCCGCTGGAAGCTCCGGCGCGGACCGTGGAGCGTCTCCACCAACTGTTTGACGGCGCCATAGATGGAACTGACCAGCGGCAGGCGCATGACCACCTGGTTGAGCGCTGCCAGGACGCGGCGGCCGACGATGTTGGTGCCGAACACTCCGACGAGGAAGATCAGCAACAGGACGATGAGCAAGTTGATGAACGGGACCAGGAGCGTCAGCCAGTAAAGCTCATCGAGGTTGAACAGCGACAGGACCCACCTCAGCACAGGCGTGCCCGAGTTGCTCAGCAGATTGAAAAGGAACGCGATCAGCAGGTACGTCACGAAAAGGGGGATCAGGATCAGCACCCCCGTGATCATCGCGTTTCGCAGGAAATGAGGTTTTCTCGCTTGCATAAATGCTCGTGCGGCGCTTGTGATGGGGCCAAAGGATACGCGAAGCCCACCACCGTGGCAAGAGTCCCCGGATAGTCCTTCACACAGTGTTGACAATTTCGCCTAAGTCGTTATACAGTCGGCAAAATTCCTGCCCGTTTTCGCAGCACAGGAGAACAGAACTTGACCTTTCTCAACGATACCATCGATGCGTTGGAGCATTCTCCGTCCGGACCCCTCGGCGGAAACGGGCGCGACGACATTCTCGCGGGGCTTGAAGAACACCGGCCGGAAGGCTCCTTCGACCTGTCCGATTACGCGGCGGTCATCGGCGGGGAGCGCATGGACGAGATCAAGCGGCTGGCGGAGCCGTTGACGGGACGCACGTGGGTCAACGTCAACTCCACCTCCGTGGGCGGGGGCGTCGCCGAGATGCTGCGCAGCGCGGTTCCCTTCGCTCAGGCGCTGGGGCTGACCGCCCGCTGGTGCACCATCCGCGGCAACGATGCGTTCTTCCAGGTCACCAAGAAGTTCCACAACCTGCTGCAGGGCGCGGACGGGCCGATTACCCTGGACGAAATATTCGGCGCCTACCTCGACACCATCGAGGAGAACGCCCGCGATGCATTCATCGCCGCGGACCTCACCGTCCTGCACGACCCGCAGCCCGCGGCCATGATCATGAACGCGCCGATTCTGGGCAAGACGCTCTGGCGCTGCCACATCGATACCTCGATACCCAACAAGGCCGTATGGCGCTTTCTCCTGCCGTACATCAACCAATATGACGGTGCCATTTTCACCACGCGCGAGTTCGTGGGGCCGGGGCTCAAGGTCCCCGTGTACGAGATCATGCCGTGCATCGACCCACTGGCGCCGAAGAACCGGCACTACACCCGGGCCGAGGCGCTGGACATCCTCCAGCCGCTGTTCACGGCCGACGGCGTGGACCCCGAAAGGCCCATCTTCGCGGCTGTTTCCCGCTACGACCGTCACAAGAACCAAGGGACCATCCTCAAGGCGTTCTCGCGGCTGGTCGAGGAACGGCCGCGGGGGCCGAGGCCCTACCTGCTCTTCATCGGCAACACCGCCACCGACGACCCGGAAGGAGACGCGGTGCTGAACGAGTTGCGGCAGCAGGCCGGTGACCGCGCGGACGTCCGGTTCTGGGTCAACGTGGAGGACAACGACCGCGTGGTGGGGGCGCTGATGAGCATCGCACGGGGCTTCGTGCACGTTTCGACCCGCGA
Organism: Deltaproteobacteria bacterium; assembly: GCA_028818775.1. NCBI lineage: Bacteria > Pseudomonadati > Myxococcota > Myxococcia > Deltaproteobacteria bacterium. The sequence goes on from JAPPNE010000044.1 coordinate 12,675, forward strand.
GGGCTTCGGGCTGGTGGTGGCGGAGGCCCTGTGGCAGGGGGCGCCGGTCATCGGCTCCCGCGTGGGCGGCATCCGGCGCCAGATCATCGACGGAGTCACGGGCCATCTCGTGGAACCCCGCGATGTCGACGCCATCGCCGCGCGCATGGCGGCGGTGCTGGACGACGCGGACGCGGCGGCGGCCTTGGGGCGGCAGGGGCGGGAGCACGTGCGCGAGAACTTCCTGCTTCCGGAGTTGGTGAAGCGTTACCTGATCCTCATGAGGCACTATTTGGGCATCACCGCGGATCTTCCGCCGTTCACGTATCGCGAAATCAGCAACGATGCAGTCGCTCGTGAGTATCCGTCGGCGTAACATGACCGTGCATGCTCAACTTTTTCTTTACAACTTCGTTAAAGCGGCATACTATTGGTCTTACCGGTTAAAATTGGAACGACATCCCGTCCACCGGGGTGAGGAAGGGAGGGTTATGGCAGCGACAAAGACACCGGCGAAGGCCGCCCGGAAGACGGCGGCCAAGACAGCGACGAGAATGACCCAGGCACAGATCGTGTCTGATCTGGCGGCCAAATGCGATCTCAGCAAGACGGTGGCCAAGGATTTCCTGGACAATCTGTCGGCGTTGGCGGTCAAGGAGGTCAAGAAGAACGGCGTCTTCATCGTTCCGGGCATCGGACGCCTCGTGAAGGACAGCCGCAAGGCCCGCTTGGGACGCAATCCCGCCACCGGCGAGACGATCAAGATTCCCGCCAAGAGGGTGGTCAAGTTTCGTGTCGCCAAGGCTTGCAAGGACGCCATCGTACCACCGAAGAAACCGCGGAGCTGATCCGCCCAGGCTGGAGGTCATGGGAGGATGGCCTCCACACGGCGCGGTGTCCTGATGGACTCGGTGGACGTTGAACCATGGCGGGGGAGTCCAGACAGGGCAGGGTCCTGGCCCTCTACCATTTGAAGGGCGGAGTCGGCAAGACGACCGCCGCGGTCAATCTTGCGTATCTGAGTGCTGATTCGGGTTTCAAGACGCTGATCTGCGATCTCGACCCGCAAAGCTCGACGACTTATTTCTTCCGTGTCAAGCCGGCGCTCAAGCACGCCCGGAGGGTACTCCTCAAGGGCGGCGCGAGAGTCGCGGACAACATCAAGGGAACCGACTACGAAGGTCTGGATCTTTTGCCGGCGGATTGGTCTCTTCGGCATCTGCCGTCCCTGCTGGGTCGCGTCAAGCGATCCAAGAGGCGGCTGAGGGAGATTCTCGATCCGTTCCGGGGTGAGTACGACCTGATCGTCCTGGACAGCCCGGCCACCGCGACTCTGCTGGCGGAGTGCATATTCGTGGCCGCCGACTTGTTGCTGGTTCCGGTGGTCCCGTCTACCCTCGCGGCCCGCGCCTACGCGAACCTGCGCCTCTTCCTGCGGCGCAAGGGATATGATGAAGCAAAGGTGTGGGGTTTCTTTTCCATGGTGGAAGCCCGCAAGAAGATGCACCGGGCCACGATGCAGGCCATGCGGGAACAGTTCCCGCAATGGTTGCCGGCGACGATCCCCTACACCGTGGACGTCGAGAGCATGGGCCTCGCCCGGGCACCGCTTCCGGTCCGTTCCCCGAGAGCCGTCGCGACCCGGCGTTTCCGGGAGTTGTGGGAACAGGTCGCCGGACGCGTGGACGGCCGCGGCCCGGAAACGGACCCTTGGGCGCGGTCGTTTCCGGTACGCGAAGTTCTGGAATGAAGTCGCCGGCCACTCCCCCACCCGTAGAACAGTCTTTCCTCATCCCGTCCGGCGAGGCGGGCCGGGGCGTGTTGCGCGACTTGCGCCGGACCTTTGCCTTGAGCGAGGACGGCCGCTCCAGGGTGGAAACGCTGTACCATGACACGTTCGACGGGCGCCTCTTTGCCCGCTCCCGCGCGCTGCGCCTCGCCCGGGGGGAGTTGACGCTCGAATGTCTCGACTCGCCCCACGATGTGGCTTGCGTGTCCTTCGATGGCTCGCCTGAATTCGCCGACGGGCTTCCTCCGGGTGTGCTGCAGGAAGCGTTGCGCCCGCTCACCGGGAATCGCGCGTTGCTGCCGCTCTTCTCGATCCGCTCCGACGTTCGTGCCTGGCGTCTGACGAATCGCGAACAGAAGACAGTGCTGCGGTTGGCGCTCCTTGACGAAGAGGCGGCGTACGGCGGGCGCTCCGAGCGGCTGGGTCACCGCGTGGTGGTCCGTCAGGTACGCGGTTACAAGAAGTCTTTCCGCGAGGTGTGCGAGTGGTGGGAGCGGCGGGGCGTCAGGCCCGAGGGCCACTCCCGCTTTCGCGCGGCGCTCGAGGCGTTGGACCTGGACCCGGCGCGCACGGCGTCCCTGTCGCGGGTTCCGCTGACCGCCTCCATGCACGCGAGCGACGCGGTCCGGGCCATGCTGCACGCTCAGTATCGGGTGGCGCGCGCCAACGAGGAGGGCCTCCGCAACGACACGGACGCCGAGTTCCTGCACGACTTCCGGGTGGCCGTCCGCCGCGCCCGCTCCTTTCTGGGCCAACTCCGCGAAGTCTTCAAGCCCGGGCCCGCGGCCGAGTTGAGGAAGAGCCTGTCGCGCCTGGGCCGCTCCACCAATGCCCTGCGCGATCTGGACGTGTACATGGAACACCGCGGGGAATACCATGCCCTGCTCAGTGATCCCCTGGCCGGCGATCTCGCGCCGCTGTTCGATCATGTCGCGGGGGCGCGGGCCGCGGCCCGGCGGGAGGTCACGGCCGCGATGGGCTCGGCCGCCTATCGCGATGCGCTGGAGCGCTGGCGGGCATGCGTCGAGGAGGACGCGGGACTCCCCGCGGGCCGGCACGGCTCGGAGCCCCTGGCGCAGGTGGTCGGCGCGCGCGTGGCGCGGAGGTGCCGCACCGTCCTGGAGCAAGGCTACGCCATACCCGAGAACGCCGATCCGGACGCGTTGCATTCCCTGCGCATCGAGTGCAAGCAGCTCCGTTACCTCACCGAGGTCCTCGCAGAGCTGTCGCCGGAGGTCCGTGGCGTGGTCCCACGCCTCAAGAAGCTTCAGGACGCGCTCGGGAGGATACAGGACCTGACCGTGCACGAGGCCCGGACACGGGACTTCGCCCGCGCCCTGTCGGAGGCGGGCTCCGATGCGGCGCTGCCGGCAATCGAGGTGCTGGTGTCGCGCATGGGCGCGGAAAGGGACCTGGAGTGCGCCAGGGTGCGCGGGCTGTTCGTCAAGTTCAGCCGCGGCCTGCGTGAAACCGAGCCGCCGTATACGCTGCTGCTGCCCTGGCTGCGGCCGTTGTAACCCTCCATCGGGTCACGGTGCGCGGGCCGGGGCGACCGCCGTCACTAGCGCGGCGTTCGGCGGCGCGAAGGGAACATGGCCGCGCCGATGATGCCGGCCTGGTTGCCGAGGCGGGCGGCCTCCACCCGACAGCCCACGTCCTTGATGTAGGGGAAGAACCTTTCGGGGCGCTTGCTGACGCCGCCACCCAGGATGAACAGATCGACTCCCAGCAGGTACTCGACGTGGACCAGGTAGTCGTTGAGCCGCTTGCCCCACTTCTTCCAGCTCAGGCGCCTGCTCGTGCGGATGCTCGCCGCCGCTCGCTTCTCGGCGGGCTTGCCGCGCATCTCGAGGTGCCCCAGCTCCGTGTCGGGCAGCAGGACGCCGTCGCGGAAGACGGCTGATCCGATGCCGGTCCCCAGGGTGACCACCAGCACGGTGCCGGCGACACCCTTGCCCGCGCCGAACTCGAACTCCGCCAGCCCGGCGGCGTCGGCGTCGTTGCCGATGGCCACGCTCGGCGCGTTCAGCTCGGTCTCGAGACGGCCTGCCAGGTCATAGCCGATCCATGAGGGATCGAGGTTGGGTGCGCGCTGGACCCGGCCGCTCTTGACCAGGCCGGGGAAGCCGCAGCCCACCGCGCCGCGCCATTGCAGTTGCCGCCGCAGCTCCTTGATGGTCTCCATGACCGCCGCCGGCGTCGCCGGCTGCGGCGTGGGCTGGCGCACGCGTTCCGTCGCCAGCTCTCCGCTCGCGGTATCCACCAGCGCCGCCTTGACCCCGGTGCCGCCGATGTCGATGCCCATGACTCTGTCTGCTTCGCTCATCGTCTCCTCGTAGCCGCGCACGTGAACTCTGCCGCTTCATCATCATGGAACCCCCGCCACAATTCAACACCCGGCAACAGGCTCACCTTGCCGGAGACGGGAAATCCTGCACATATTGGTCCACGGGCTCTGTAACGCACCATCATCATGCTCCACGTTCTCACCAGCCTGGTGGCCGTCCTGGCCGCTACGGTGGCCACGGTCTCCGTGTTCCACAAGCTGAGGCTTCCCGCGGTCATCGGCTATCTCGCGGTGGGCGTGGTCATGGGTCCCCACGGCTTGAGCGTCATCGGGCACGGGGAGGAGCTCGAGCTCCTGGCCGAGATCGGCATCGTGTTGCTGCTGTTCTCCATCGGTCTGGAGTTTTCCTTCGAGCGCTTTCTCGCCGTCAAGGGGCCGATCATCACCGGCGGTCTGCTGCAGGTGGCGCTCACCGCCCTGGCCGTGACCGCGGTGGGCGTCCACCTGGGCTATCCCGTGCGCATCAGCTTCTTCTTCGGCATGCTGGCGTCCCTCAGCAGCACCGCCATCGTGCTCAAGATCCTGAGCGACCGTGACGAGTTGTCGGCCCTCCACGGCCGGCTCGCCATCGGCACCCTCCTGCTCCAGGACATCATCGCCGTGCCCATGATGCTGTCGGTGCCGGTGCTGGGGGAGACCGACACGTTTTCCTTCCAGGTGGTTGCGCTCACGCTGGGGAAGGCGATCCTGGCCGTGTTCCTGATCTTCACGGCGTCGCGTTTCGTCGTGCCGTGGTTCTTGCACCAAGTGGCGCGCCTGCGCAGCCAGGAGGTTTTCGTCCTGTTCGTGCTGCTCATCTGTCTCGGCACCGCGTGGGCGGCGTTTCAGACCGGCATTTCCCTCGCCTTGGGGGCGTTCATCGCCGGTTTGCTGATCTCCGACTCCGAATACAGCCACCAGGTGATCGCCGACATCCACCCGTTGCGCGACACTTTCGCCGGCATCTTCTTCATCTCCATCGGAATGCAGGTGGACTTCCACTTCGTCAGCGAGGAACTCGCCGTGATCGCCGGCGCCTTGCTGCTGCTGGTGCTCATCAAGGGCGGCCTCATCACCGCCATCTTCGCGACCTTGCAGCGGTCGTTTCGTCTCGGCCTGTTTCTGGGCCTGGCGCTCGCCCAAGTGGGCGAGTTCTCGCTCATCCTGGCGCGCATGGGCGGCGCGTTCGAGCTCCTGTCGCCGGCCCAGGAGCAGATGTTCCTGGCCGTCGCGATCCTCAGCATGCTGGCGACCCCGCTGCTGATCCTCGCCGGGAGTCGCTTGGGGATGGCGCTGCACGGCGGCGCCGGGACGCCTGGGGAGCCGTCCCAAGACGCCGTGGCCGGGCACGTCCTCATCGTGGGCTACGGACTCAACGGCCGGAACCTGGCACGGGTCCTGCGCGAGGTGGACATCCCCCACAGAATACTGGACCTCAACCCCCAGGCGTCGCGAACGGCGCGTGCCGAGGGCGAAAGTATCGACTTCGGCGACGCGACGCGTCCGGCGGTGCTGAGCGGAATGGGCGTGGAACGGGCGCGGGTCCTGGTGGTGGCCATCAGCGACCCCTCGGCGACCTCGCGCGTCGTCGCGAACGCGCGGCGGTTGAACCCCGATCTCTACATCATCGTACGGACGCGCTACGTGGCCGAGATCGCGCGCCTCACGCGGTTGGGCGCCAACGAGGTCATCCCGGAGGAGTTCGAGACCTCGGTGGAGATCTTCGCCCGGGTCCTCCAGGAGTACCACGTGCCGCGCAACGTCATCACCCTGCAGGTGGAGATGGTGCGCCGGGAGGGTTACGGGATGCTGCGCGGGCTGCGGCTGGAGGGCAAGAGCCTGGACCGCTTCGGCCGGTTCCTCACCGGCGCCACCGCCGACACGTTCCTGGTGCAGGAGGAGGCGCCGGGCGCGTCCATGACCATCGGGGAGCTGAAGCAGCACTTCCAGGGGCGCACCGGGGTCCTGGCGCTGGTCCGGGACGGCGTCTCGGTGGAGAGCCCTCCCATGGACCACCGGCTGTGCCCCGGCGACATCCTGGTGCTGCTGGGGAGCCACGCGGACCTCGACCGCGCCGTGCAACTGCTGACGGCGCCGCGGGAAGACGGGATTGAGTGACTGGACGGAAGATGGTTGGGGCGACCCTTCGGCCGCCCCAACCCGGGTTCGTCCGTCTACATTCGGTGGTGCGGATTCCTAGATGTCGTAGTACAGGGCGAACTCGTAGGGGTGCGGCCGCAGCCTCATGGGGTCCACCTCGTTCGTGCGCTTGTAGTCGATCCACGTCTCGACCACGTCCTGGGTGAAGACGTCGCCCTTCAGGAGGAAGGAATGGTCCTTCTCCAGGGCGTCCAGCGACTCGTCGAGGCTGCCGGGCAGGGACTCCACCTTGGCGGCTTCCTCGGGCGCGAGGTCGTAGAGGTTCTTGTCCAGCGGCTTGGGCGGCTCGATCTTGTTGGCGACGCCGTCGAGCCCGGCCATCAGCATGGCCGGGAAGGCGTAGTAGGGGTTGCAGCTCGGGTCCGGGCTGCGGAACTCCAGGCGCCGGGCCTTCTCGCTGGTGGAGTAGGTCGGGATGCGCACCGCGGCGCTGCGGTTGCGCTGCGAGTACATGAGGTTGATGGGCGCCTCGTAGCCCGGCACCAGCCGCCGGTACGAGTTGGTGGTGGGAGCGATGAACGCGCACAGGGCGGCGGCGTGCTTCAGCAGCCCGCCGATGTAGTAGCGCGCGGTGTCGCTCAGCAGCGCGTAGTTCTTGGCGTCGTAGAACACGTTCTTGTTGTTCTTCCACAGGCTCTGGTGGGTGTGCATGCCCGAGCCGTTGTCCTGGAAGATCGGCTTCGGCATCATGGTCACGGTCTTGCCGTTGCGCAGGCCGACGTTCTTGACGATGTACTTGTACTTCAGCACCTGGTCCGCCATGGCGGTCAGCGTGCCGAAGCGCATGTCGATCTCGGACTGTCCGGCGGTTCCCACCTCGTGGTGATGCACCTCGCACACGATGCCGCAAGACTCCAGCGTCTTGACCATCTCGGAGCGCACGTCCTGGAGACTGTCCATGGGCGGAACCGGGAAGTATCCTTCCTTGTAGCGCGGCTTGTAGCCCAGGTTCTTCTTCTCGCCGTTGCCGGAGTTCCAGTAACCTTCCTCGGAGTCGATGTAGTAGAAGCCGTAGTTGTAGCTCTGGTCGAAGCGAACGTTATCGAGGATGTAGAACTCGATCTCCGGGCCCCAGTAGCTCGTGTCCGCGATGCCGGTGGACTTGAGGTACGCCTCGGCCTTCTGCGCGACGTAGCGCGGATCGCGGCTGTAGGGCTGGCCCGTGAGCGGGTCCTTGATGTTGCACACCAGGGTCAGGGTGGGCAGCGCGGTGAACGGGTCCATGAAGGCGGTGTTCGGATCCGGGAACAGCAGCATGTCGGATTCGTCGATGGTCTGGAACCCGCGGATGCTGGAGCCGTCGAAGCCGATGCCGTTCTCGAACAGATCGGTGTCGAACTCGTTGGTGGAGATCGAGAAGTGCTGCCACAGTCCGGGCAGGTCGCAGAAGCGCAGGTCGACGATCTCCGCGCCGTTCTTCTTGGCAAAGTCGAGCACTTGTTTCGCTGTCATGGCGTTCTTCCTTTCAAGAGCGTGGTTGACGGTAATTCCTCTGATTCAGACGCAACGTCCGTGCCAAGGCGGCGTCAGGCCGATCGGCGGTGTATTTGCCTGCCCGAGCGGGTCCGGCGTGTGTGGCAGGTCAACGGCCGGCCGCGCGAATGCACAGTTTTTGTTCAATGGCTGCCCAACGATTGAGCATGCCTCATGAAATGAAGACCCTGGCAAGGCGGTGCAAGGGCGAGCTTCGTCCCAGGCTTCGCTTCGCAACTTGGCTTGACATCAAGGTGCGGCGGGTGCAAACAGTATACGTTTTTCATTGAAAGATACATATTCTTCGAGATGGCAATGGCAATCGGAATGTCATGGATTGGCATGGGAGCTTCAACGCCACGGAATCACGCTAAGGAGGTTATTCATGGTGAATGTGTCCGATGGAATCCGTAGGATGGCCATGGCTGTCGTGCTTGCGGTCTCGCTATCCGGTTGTGGAGGCGGCGGTGGGGAAGGCTCGCCGGTCCGTCCGCCTGACACTGGCGTCGTGCCGCCCGACACTGAGGTATCAATCGATTGGTGGATCGAAGGACCGCTGACAGGCGTAGCCTCAGGAGAAGCCCATGACGCTTTGGAGGCGGCTCAGCGAAGGGTCAGCCCGGCGATCCCGGGCAGGGACACCAGAACCTTCGGATCGCAAATCTATGCGGTGGACGCGGCAGGGAATACCGGCAACGAATCTTTTGCGGGTTTCCATTTGGCATTGCCATCGAACGACACCCCCTACGGTCAATGGGGTTTTTGGAACCACAGTCGTCTTTCGCCGGATATCGCCAAGGTTCAGTGGCGATACTCTCCGCGGTATGAAGACCGGAAGAGAAGAGCGGTGTACGGCATTCTGGATTACGGACTCTTCTGGATCCTGGACACCGAAAACGACGGGGGAGAGGGGGGGTCGGTTGCTGGATTCAGTCGGTCTCTTTCAAACCAACTCTATGCAGTCCATAGTCCCGGCCACCAAATACTCAGCCCGGCCTTTCCAGACTTCTTTCCCCGCCCCAACCGGAGCTTGGCCGACCCGGTCGGCCCGCATGGCGCCACGTGGACAGGGGATGCCTTGGGGTTCTCGAAAACGACCCGCAAGACCGTCTACGGACCAGCCGAACTAACCGTCACGGGCGCCTCCACGGTCCCCGTCGATGTGTACTATTACGCGATGAGACTCCAGATCGACCTGAATAACGGCGACAGGCTGATCTTCAACGATCTGACAGGCACCGGCAGTGGTGACAAAAGTTTCAGCAGTCCTGGCAATCACCACCATCCTTTTCAGCAGGATCGGGCACAGGGCATGCTGTTGCGGAGTGCCGATGATGTGGGTGTTGTGGATGTGGTCGGCGCTTTCGAGACCGCCGACTACATCGGTGCCTTTGGTGCGAAAAGAAAGTAAGGGCCTGGAGAACACAAGCCCGCCCGACTCCCCTACCAGGTACCACTTAGGCGCCACTTTATTTCCGGGCCATGCGCACGAAGGCGCTTCGATGACGCAATGACGGTGTATTGCTCCTGCCGCGGGATGGCACCCGCAACCGTTCCGGGAAGTCGTGCTGATTCGGTCGAGCGGAGTTGGTGAGCGGCCCGCAATGTACCGAGAAACTTCGTTTCGCCGCAACAAACGAAGTGACGCACCAGGCGGCTCCACGGCCTGAACGAACGGATATTGGCATTCTGTCCAAGGACTAGCCCACACCGCAGGATAGCCTTGGACATGTCTGGTACTTGGCCAGTGAACCGTTAGCCAGTACGCCATATCACCGCGGTGGCGGGGTCGCCTAGCATGGGACTACCATGAGGGACGAAAGGACCCTTGCAGCGGCTAGGCGCGACGCAGGGCGTCCGACTCGGCCGGTGTTGAACGCCTGTCGCACACGGATTTTGAAGCCATCCATTTTAGATGGTTAATACCCATGTACAGACACTTTCAACGAAACGCATCTTGAAATGTTTTGGTGTTATTTTAATGGTTATGGGCCAACAAAGAACACCACGTCTGAAACCCCTTCTGGATGTGGTCCCCCCGGGCTTCATGGTGGATACGCCGTGGCTCAGGGCTCAGGGCATCGACCCCAAGTCCATTCACGACTATGTTGCCCGCGGATGGCTTGAGCGGGTCATTCGAGGGGTGTACCGCCGTCCGCTGCCGGAAGGCGCACGGGAGGCATACGGAGAGTCATGGGAAATCCCCCTTCTCTCCCTGCAGTGGCTCATGAAATACGCCGTGCATCTGGGCGGGGAGAGCGCCCTCGATGTACTCGGCTACGCGCATTATCTGAGCCTCGGAGGAAAGCGGTGCGTTTGGCTCTACGGCGAGGCGCCGTCCTGGCTCAAGCGGTTGCCGATGGGGACGCAGATCGTGGTGCGCCGGCGCACGCTTTTCGGCGACGACCGGCTGGGCATCGAGGATGCCGGGGCTGGGGCGGGCGGACCGGCGGTCGGCGTGTGGCGCTGGCCTCTCAAGGCATCGTCTCCAGGCCGAGCCATCCTGGAGGCCCTTGACGAGCTGCCGCGGCACGCGAGCTTCGAGAACTTGGACAAGGCATTCGAGGGGCTGGCGTTGCTCCGACCCGGGCGGCTCATGGCGCTTTTGACGGCTTGCCGCAGCGTAAAGGTGCGCAGGCTGTTCTTTGTCTTCGCGGACAGGCACGGGCACGAATGGCGCAAGCACCTGGACGCATCGAGGATCGACTTCGGTTCGGGACCGCGGGCCTTGGTGGAGGGCGGCAAGCTTCACCCGGCCTACCGCATCTACATGCCCCGATCACTCGCGCCCGAGAAACCTGCGGTGGACGGCAATGCTTGACCGGTACGTGGCGCAGGTCCGCCTGCTGCTGAGTGGCTTCGGTAGAATTACCCGGTTTCCCTCGACGGTGCAGAAGTCGCATTTCTGTCCTTCATCAGTTGAGTTGCCTTCGGGGTGGCTGCGACGCTTCGAGACTGCGTTCTGAACCAGACACTCATCGACAAGGAGACCAACATAGGGATCGGCAAGAAGGCGCCCGCGGTCTATCTGGGTGAGATCGAGGCTGAACTGGGCGCAGAGCGCCTGGACAAGGTTCTGGAGTCGCACCTTCTTCCAGGCGGGACCGACTCCTCCGCGAGGGGCAGTTCTCGGACTTCGTGGACGAGCGCCAGCAGCAGTTTGCTGAGAGGATCGAGCAAGTCACGAAGTAAGTCGTGCCGTCGTCCATCCTGCATCTCTGGATGAGAAACCCCACAAGGCGTCCTTCATCCCGCTTTCCTCGTCCTCACGCGATCGCGGGGGTGCCACCCTTTGCGGTTTCGGGCCGCAAGCCCGAGCGGCGCTAGATCGGACGCAGGGTTGTGGACAGAGGTGAAACGAGTGTTCTCTCCGACAACCTCGCCGGCTATGTTGATCCGCCCCGATTCGGGCTTCAGAGGCTCGTTCCCCGATTAGCGGAAGCAACCCATATGAACCAGCGCAAGTAAGCGGTATACTGACTCATTGGTGGAGTGAATCCCTTGTGGCCCTAAGGACAGCGGCCTCGGGTTCGCGTATTTCAACAGGTGAGATACAGTGGGAACGGCTACAGTACAGACGGCACGCGCCACTAGGCAGGAATCCCCACCTTCGGCATCTGGTGTCTTGTCAGCCTTAGCCGGCAACTATCCACAGCAAAGGCTCCTGCAGACCAGGTGCTTGGAAGGCTCGTCGTGACGGAGGTCAGAGGATGGGAGCGGAACCGAAGGGTCCAGCGGGAAGTTCGGCGTTAAGAGGCACCGCTGGTGAACCAGACAGGCCCGGACGCGGCGTGGCCAGCCAGAAAGTTCTGCCATTAGGGCGTCCCGAACCGGACCGCCATCCGTCTAAGCTCCTGCAACCGCAACCCGCCTACACAACGGATTTCGGCGCGATGTTTCAGGCGGATTCGTCCCAAGGAATGGCGGCCATGCCAGACGAGAGCGTTGACCTAGTTGTCACTTCGCCTCCCTACGCCCTTCACTTCAAGAAGGAGTACGGAAACGCCGAAAAGGAAGACTACGTTGAGTGGTTCCGGCCATTTGCCCAACAGATTTTTAGAATACTTAAACCCGAAGGAAGCTTTGTCCTAAACATTGGTGGCAGCTATGAAAAAGGAAGACCCACTCGCTCCCTTTACCACTTCCACCTCCTGCTAATGCTCTGTGAGGACATTGGATTTTGCCTCGCCCAAGAATGCTTCTGGTACAACCCCGCCAAGCTTCCCAGTCCCGCGGAATGGGTAAACGTAAGACGAATCCGAATCAAGGATTCTCTGGAGTATGTGTTTTGGCTTTCCAAGACGCCGTTCCCATACGCAGACAATCGGCAAGTACTGGAAGAGTACAGCGACGACATGCGCCGCATGATTACACGCGGATACAAGAGAAGGAAACGTCCGAGTGGTCACAACATCACCGACAAATTCCAGGCTGACCGTGGCGGCTCGATCCCTTCCAATGTCTTGATGAGGGGGAACAACGAGAGCAACTCTCCATACATCCGGTTGTGCGCTGAGTATGGGATTAAACCCCATCCTGCGCGATTTCCATCCGCCCTCCCTGAGTTCTACATCAAGTTTTTGACTCGCTTGAGTGGTTTGGTCGTCGATCCATTCGCTGGCAGTAATACGACCGGCGCCGTGGCTGAATCGTTACACAGACAGTGGTTGGCGTTCGAGACGGAGCCCAAATATGTCGAAAACTCGAAGCTGCGTTTCGGACTCATTCCTGAGCAACTAAAATGCTCACAAACGTAGACGACCTGCTCGTCACTGCCAGAAAGGTCTTCAGTTCTTCGGATGTACCCAAACCGTTTGCGCTGCTTCAGGCAGCGGGTAGGGTGAGGCGTGGCGAGACCCCAGCCGCCATCGCGCGGGAAATCAGGTCTACACGGGCAAAAGTTCAGGAAGTGGCTGACGCGACTGATCCAATCCGTGCGGTCTTCGGCGTCAGTCTGACCGACGCTTCCACCGACGATGCTCTGGCGAAGACACGGAGAGGTGTTGGCCAGATGTTGGTCGGGACTCTCGCAGAACGCTCCTTCGAGGCAACTTATCGGAGTATCGTGCAGACGGATGAGCTTCGCCTGGAAGATGATCGAGCGGGCCGGACCGACACAGACTACCGGGTCTACAACGGTCAAGACCGCCCCGTGTTCCGAATCAACATCAAATTCCACGGCTCGGCTTTTCGTAAGGCTGTTGAACTGGTGGGTCTCGAATCTGCTGATTGCTTCCCGCTCGCGACCTACAAGATTTATTCCGCCAGGAAGAAACAAGAGCAAGAATACCTGCCCTATCTGTTTGTCATCGTCAGCATTCCTGGACTAACCGGCGACTCCGCGGGTGCTGCCGTACCGGAGGACGTGACGCACCTCACAGCGCTGTACATGAAGTCGTCGCAACCGCGCAAGCAGAACTTCGAGGACCACATCGTTCATCACTTGGTGGACGCTCCGCAAGTCCGGACAGTCGCGGAAGCAATCAAACGGATCAGCGTACAAATAGATAGTGCACCTTGGCGGGTCATTTCTGCACGCCGTGCAGACCGACTCCTGCACGAACTACTCTTTGATCGAGTTTACGCCGTACGCGTAAGAGGGTTTGCGAGCAACTACAGTCGTGCCGAAGTGGACATGCACTTCTCCATTTCCAAGGACTTGACGGCACTCGAAGAGATGCTGGTGCTGTTGCGCGATCACGGGTTGCAGGGGCTCACGACGCGTATCGAGCGCGGAGATCTTTGAGGCACTACTTCACGGCAAGGAGAAAGCTCGATCGGCTAACGACTTTGCGAATCGCTCCCTGTAGGTACGGGTCACGATGCCGACTCCTAGGCTTGCGAAGACCTCCGCGAGCCAGCAAAGCCGAGGCTGAGGCTGATCACCGGGGCGAGGCCCGCGGCGACGATGGCGAGGGCCGGAAGCGCCGCCTGCTCGAACGCTTCGTAGGAGGCGTACTCGTAGACGTGGGTCGCCAGGGTGTTGAAGTTGAAGGGCCGCAGGATCAGGGTCATGGGCAGCTCCTTCATGGCGTCGACGAAGACCAGCATGGCGCCGGTCATGAGGCTGCCCCGCAGCAGGGGGAAATGGATGCGGGCGAGCAGCCCCGCCGGACGGTGGCCCAGGGAGCGGGCCGCCGCGTCCATGTTGGGCGTGATCTTGGTGAGCCCCGCTTCCACCGAACCGAAGGACAGGGCGAGGAAGCGCACGGTGCAGGCGAAGACCAGGGCGTACAGCGTGCCGCTGAAGATCAGGCCGGTGGCGGTGCCGAAGTACTGGCGCATGAAACCGTCGATGAGGTTGTCCAGGGCGGCCGCGGGGATCAGTACCCCCACCGCCAGCACGACGCCCGGGACCGCGTAGCCGATGCTCGCCAAGCGCGTGGCCGTGCGCACGAAGCCGGTGCCGGACAGCCGCGCTCCGTAGGCGAGAAAGAGGCCGCCGCACAGGCACACCAGCGCGGCAACGCCGGCCACCGCTATGCTGTTGAAGGCGAGGCCCAGGGTGCTGACGCCGACGGCGGCGTCTTCGCTGCCGATGGCGGAGGCGCCCAGCAGCACGGCGGGGACCAGGAAGCCCAGGGCCACGGGCGTGGCGCAGGCCAGGAACGCCAGGATGCCGCGGGTGCCGTTTAGGCATGCGATGGGGTCGCGCCGGGGCGCGGACTGGCTGAATTGAAAACGCCGCCGCCCCCGGGCGATATGCTCCAGGGCGGCCATCACCAGCACCAGGACCAGCACCATGGAGGCCAACTGCGCCGCCGCCGGCGTGTTGTTCATGCCGAACCACACGCGGTAGACGCCGACGGTCAAGGTCTGCACCGCGAAGTAGTCCACGGTGCCGAAGTCATTGAGGGTCTCCATGAGCGCCAGCAGCACGCCCACCGCGATGGCCGGTCGCGCCAGCGGCAGGCCCACGCGCACGAAGCAGCCCCAAGTGTCGTGCCCGAGGCCGCGGGCGGCGTCCCACAGGTTCTGCGACTGCTCGACGAAGGCCGCTCGCGCGAGCAGGTACACGTAGGGGTAAAGCACCAGGGACATGAAAGTCGCGGCGCCGCCCAGCGAACGGATTTCCGGAAACCAGTAATCGCCCGGGCGGTGCCAGCCGAAGAGCTGGCGCAGGGCGGTCTGCACCGGACCGGCGAATTCGAGCAGGTCGGTGTAGGCGTACGCCACGATGTAGGAGGGCATGGCCAGCGGCAGCAGCAGTGCCCACTGGAGCACGCGCCGGCCGCGGAACTCGAACAGGGTGACCAGCCAGGCCGTGCTCACGCCGATGACCAGCACGCCCGCGCCCACTCCGGCAATGAGCAGCAGGGTCTGGCCGATGTAGGTCCCCAGGACGGTGGAGGCAAGGTGCGTCCACGCGTCCCCGCTGTTGTCCAGGGCGATGCCCAGCACCGCCAGCATCGGGCTGAAGAACAGCGCCGCCAGGGCGAGGATTCCGAGGGTCCAGCCGTCGAGCCGGGACGATCGGGAGCGGGCGCGTTGGTTGGGAACCTGCGGCGCGGCCGAGGCCGCGCCGGCGGGATTGGTCTGCGTGTCCTGCATCTGCTGGCTGCTCCGGCCGCGGCCGGGGTGATGCCCATGCGCGGTGCGGCCGAGGGCGAGCCTGAAGCCCGCCCTGCGTCAGATGCCGGAAACTAGCACAAGAAGTCTTGTGACTCAAACCCTTAATGTTAGAGTGGTGGAACTTTTCAGGAACCCGTTGCCGAACGTACCCGTTTCGGCTCGCTGGCGGCCGGTAAACGGGTACCCACTGGTTGTCCCGCCCCGGCACCGGCCTCCCCGGCGGCGGCCGGTTCCTCCGCCGCGACATCCCGGTCCAGGTAGGTGCCGGCGGCCAGGACTTGCGCCAGGAGGCGCTCCAGGCGCGCCGAAGGGGCATCCGCCTGGGCCGGGTCGGGCACGGCGTGGAGCTCCCTCGGGGCCTGCTCGCGGGCGAGTTCCTCGTAGCCCCAGCGGGCGAGCATGTCGGCGCAGGTGTCGGATTCCCGCACGTCGAGGATCGCCGGGGCGCCCTCGGCGTCCGTTTCCACCGTGACCTCGGCCGGCCGGCCGAAGAGGTTGTGATCGCTGCTGAGGGCTTCCTGGTAGGCGCCCACGAACAATACCGCCAGGGCGTAGGCGTCGTCCCAGGGCAGCGCGTGGAGCTCGAAGGTCGAGCGTGGTTCCTGGGGATGCGAGAACTTGTTGATGACGCCGTCGGAGTCGCAGGTCAGGTCCGCCAGCACCGCCTTGAGGGCGGGCTTCTCCTTGAGCCGGCTGGTGGGCATGATGGGGAACAGCATGTCCAGGATCCAACTGTCCGGCAGCGACTTGAAGATCGAGAAGTTGAACGCGTGCAGACGCGCGGCGATGCGTTCAAGAGCCGCCTTGTCCTCGCCGTCGAAGCGTCCGTGGCGCGCGTAGCGGCTCGCCAGCTCGACGATGCGGGAGAAGGCGGACTCCGCCTGCGCGCGCTGCTTGAGCGACAGGAAGCCCAAGGAGAAGGCCGACAGCATCTCGTCCTTCTTCTGGTAGGCGTCGTGCAGATACTCGCGCCAGTTCTTGCTGTTGATCTCCACCACCATGTCGTTGAGCTCGTTGACGGCGTCCACGTTGGACGCGCGCGCTCGGGCACGCACGGGTTTCGGGCTCGTTTTGGGCTGTTCGAGCGGGTCCACCAGCAGCACCTCGTGGTGGGTAACCAGGAACCGCCCGGCTTCGGTGATGATGCGCGGCTCCACGATGCGCGCCCGGTCCAGCACTTCCTTGGTGGTGTAGATGATGTCGTTGGCGTATTCCTGGACGTTGTAGTTGACGCTGGAGTCCGCCGAGCTGTTGCTGCCGTCGTAGTCCACGCCGAGCCCGCCGCCCACGTCCAGTGTGTCCAGGGGGACTCCCAGCTCCTTCAACTCCACGTAGAACCGCAGCGCTTCCTGGAGCGCCTGCTTGAAGTTGCGGATGTGGGTGATCTGCGAGCCCAGGTGGAAGTGCAGCAGCCGCAGGCGGTCCAGCAGCCTGCACTCCTTGAGCAGCCGGGTGCAGTCCAGCAGGTCGGACGCGGTCAGGCCGAACTTGGAGAGGTCGCCCGACGACTCCTCCCAGCGGCCCATGCCGCTGGCGTTGAGCTTGACCCGTGCGCCCAGGCGCGGGCACGGCAGCCCCTTGGCTCGCAGCTCGGCGATGAGCTCGTACTCCCGCGGGCGCTCGAACACCACGACGATGTTGTAGCCGGCCGCCCCGGCCGCGGCCGCCAGCTCGAGATAGGCCGAGTCCTTGTAGCCGTTGCAGATGATCGGACCGGTGCTGTCGCGCAGCATGGACAGGGCGATGCACAGCTCGGCCTTGGTGCCCACCTCGAGGCCGGCGCCGTGGGGCCGGCCGGCCGCGCAGATGCGCGCCACCGTGGCCTTGCGGCTGTTGACCTTGAGGGGATACACGGAGGTGAACGAGCCGCGGAAGTCGAAGGTCTCGGTGGCCGTCTTGAACGCCCGCTGGAGAGTTTCCATCTGGCGGTCGATGAGCTGCGGGAAGCGCACCAGCACCGGCAACCGGACCCCTTGCCGCTGCAGGCGGATCACGAGTTCGTGCAAGTCCACCTTGCCGGCCGTGGCCGTATTCGTGATGACCTCCAGGTGACCCGCGTCGTTCACGTTCACGAAGCCCTCGCCCCACGAACGCCAGTGCGCAAACGGTTCGCCCGCTCCCAATGGCAGCCTTTTCATCGTCCCGTGGTACCCTCCTTGCCGTTTGCTGATGCGCGCGTTATCCGCGTCGACTCGCCCTGAGCCGCCGTAGTCACTCCCGCCTCCTGCGTCACTCCCCGCACCACCCCTGGATTCCCGCTTTCGCGGGAATGACGGTGGGGTTGGGAGTGACGCAGGAGGGCCAGAACCGCGGTTCGCGATTGTACCATAGTTTACGGCTGTTTGTGGGGAGGGGAGACGGATCAGCGCGCCAGGCGCAGGCCCACGTCCGCTTCCGGCTTGGGCGCGTGCTGTTCGGCCAGGTAGGCGTAGATGGCTTCCTGGGCGTGCGTTCGACTGCCGCCGGCCGCGGGCTGGTAGCGGTTGCGCAGGTCCTTGTCCAGCACCCGCGCCTTGACGTTGTCGTCCCAGAGGATGTCGAGCAGGTCCTTGAGCCGCTTCTTGAGCGAAGGATCGTAGACGGGACAGGCTACCTCGACCCGGTGGTCCACGTTGCGTTCCATCCAGTCGCCCGAGGAGATGAAGAACTTCTCGTCGCCGCCGTCGGCGAACGCCATGACCCGCGAATGTTCCAGGAAGCGGTCGAGGATCGCCGTGGCCTGTATGCGCTCGCTCACGTCCTTGACACCCGGAACCAGCGAGAACATCCCGCGCACCATGAGGCGCACGTCGACACCGGCCTCGCTCGCCTCGTAGAGTTTCCGGATCAGGCCGCGGTCCTCGAGGTTGTTGACCTTGAGGATGATCCAGGCGGGCAGGCCCTTGCCGGCGTTCTTGATCTCGGTGTCGATGAACCGCGTGAGCTTGCGCCGGGTGTCGTAGGGAGAAACCAGCAGGTGCTTGAAGGTGGTCCGCCGGTAATTGGATTCGAGGAAGCTGAAGACCCGCTTGACCTCGCCGGTGATGCGTTCGTCGGCGGTGAACAGGCTGTCGTCGGTGTATATGCGCGCGGTGGTCTCGTTGAAGTTCCCGCTGCTGACGTTGGCGTAGAGCACGGTCTTGCGGTGCGACACCCGGGTGATGAGGATCAGCTTGGCGTGGACCTTGAGTCCCGGCACGCCGTGGATGACCCGTACCCCTTCCTCCTGCAGCCGCTCCGACCAGTAGACGTTGTCGGCCTCGTCGAAGCGCGCCTGCAGCTCCATCACCACCGTGACCTTCTTGCCGTTGCGGCTGGCGTTGATCAGCGCATTGACGATCTTCGAGTTCCGCGCCACCCGGTACAGCGTCATCTTGATGGAGCGCACCTTGGGGTCGATGGCGGCCTGCCGCAGGAACTCGATCAGGTAGTCGAAGTCCTGGTACGGGTAGTGCACCAGGATGTCCCGGCGCCGGATGGCCTTGAAGAAAGTCTTCTCCGCGTCGATGTGTCCGTGCGGCAGCGGCGGCAAGGGAACCGCCGACAGCTTCTTCGGGCCGATGCGCGGGAACCCCATGAAGTCCTTGAAGTTGTGATAGCGTCCGCCGGGGATGAACGGTCCCGACTGGTCGTCCAGCCCCATCTTGTCCTTCAGCAGCTTGAGCAACCGCCGGGGGATCTGGTTGTCGTAGATGAAGCGCACCGGCGCCCCGGACCGGCGCTGCTTGAGTCCCTTGGAGATCTTCTCGATGTAGCTCTCGTAGAGGTCGTCGTCCAGGTCGAGTTGGGCGTCGCGCGTCAGCTTGATGGTGTAGGCCTCGAAATGGTCGAACGGGAAGATCGAGAAGATGTCCTTGAGGCAATAGCGGATGACGTCGTCCAGCAGGATGACGTAGTGCCGGTCGCCCGCCCGCGGCAGGATCACGAAGCGCGACAACACGTCGGTGGGGATCTCGATCAGCGCGTATTCCGACCGCCGGGAGCCGCTGCTGTAGAGCCAGATGGCAAGATAGATGGCCTGGTCCTTGAGCTGCGGGAACTCCGTCAGGTGGTTGATCATCAACGGAATCAGGTTCGGCCGCAGCTTCTGCTGGTAGAATTCCTCGATGAACGCCTGCTGATCGCGGTTCAGGTCCTTCTCCGTGACGATGGAGATGCCGTGGCGCCGCAACTCCGCGAGAATGTTCCGGTAGATGCTCTCGAAGTCGGCCTGCTGCTTCAGGACGACGGCATGGATTTCCTGGAGCACCTGTGCGGGGTCGTCGCCCATGAGGCGCTGCGCGCCGGCGCCGATCTGCTCCAGGCGCCGCAGGTGCGCCACGCGCACGCGAAAGAACTCGTCCTGGTTGGACGAAAAGATCCCGAGGAAGGTCAGCCGCTCAAGCAACGGCACCGACGGGTCCGACGCCTCCTGAAGGACGCGGCCGTTGAACGCCAGCCAGCTTATCTCCTTGTTTCGCAGCGGCAGCGTCGAATTTTTTTTCCGTCCGGCCATGGCAACGCAGGAACGAGAAACTACAACAAAGAGGAATTTTGATCAATTGTTATCCGTCGACTTCGCTCGCGCTACGCTCAGGACGAACGGAGCCCAGCCTTCCCCGTTCGTCCTGAGCGTAGCGCAGCGAAGTCGAAGGACCCTAGCCGACCGCTTCCGCGTGGTACCGCAGGTCGTAGTAGGCGGCGAGGTCGGTGCCCTTGCCCGGCGGGAGATCGAACGAGACCCGGAGGTCCAGCGGCACCTGCAACCCGTCGACGTCAAGGTCCGTGGTGGCGGGCAGGGAGGACAGCTCCTTGGCCGCGCCTGCCTCGTCCAGTTCCAGGGCGTTCCGCAGCACCCCGAGCGCCTCCGCCCGGTTGCCCGGGTCGTTGCCCCACGCGGTGGCCTCGGCCAGGCACTTGAGGAGATCCACCAGTTCGCGCCGGTGCGCCGCCGCCCACGCGGTGGTGACCGCGAAGACGCCGCCCGGGTAGTTGGGCAGCACCTCGCGGTAGTCGGCGATGCGGCGCATGCCCTCCGCTTCCGCCCGCCGGTCCCAGGGCGGGTTCAGGATGCCGGCGAAGGTCTGGCCGCTCTTCATGGATTCGAAGCGCGGACCGGTGGCGCCGACCGGGTCCAGCTTGTAGTCGCCGCGCTTCATGTCCAGTCCGTGGGCCAGCAGGATCCGCCGGAGCACCAGCGCGTAGGCCGTGTCCACGGCGTCCACCGCCAGCAGGCGGCCGCGCAGGTCCTCCCAGTCGCCGATCTCGGGGCGCACGTACACTGGCAGGCCCATGCGCTCGGAAGCCCGCGCCACCGCGTGGATGTCGGCGCCCTCGCGCCCCGACCAGGCGAGCACGTTGTCGAAGGCGGTGGAGGCAAGATCGTAGGTGCCGTCGCTCAGGCCGCGCATCTGTTGCGTGGAGCTGCGGGTGACGATGGTCTCCACCTCCAGGCCGTGGGCGGCAAAGAGGCCGCGTTGGCGTCCGATGACGACCGCGGGGTTCTCGCCGAAAGTGATGAAGTGAACGAGCATGCGGGCCTCCGGGTGATGGTTCTATGGCGTGTTCGTACACGAACACGCCGGGAACCGCCAGCGCTCCCGGATCGTCGGCCGGCCCGCGCGGAGAGGGGAGAGGGAGGCGGGCTCGCGGCCCGCCCCCCTCGGTGAAGGGAGTCAACGCAGGGCTTCGTCGCCGCGTTCGTTGGTGCGGATGCGGATGACCTCGTCCACGGTGGTGACGAATATCTTGCCGTCGCCGATCTTGCCGGTCTGGGCCGAGTTGAGGATCGCGTCGACGGCGCCGGCCAGCAACTCCTCCGGCAACAGCACCTCGATCTTGACCTTGGGCAGGAAGTCCACGGTGTACTCCGCGCCGCGGTAAAGCTCGGTGTGGCCCTTCTGCCGCCCGAACCCCTTGACCTCGCTGACGGTCATCCCCGAGACGCCGACGGCGGTCAGCGCCTCCTTCACTTCATCCAGCCGAAAGGGCTTGATGATGGCTTCTATCTTTTTCATGAAGTTCCTCCTGCGCAATGAAGCGGGAATGCGCCTACCAGCTATAACCCCGTTCCTCGTGCTGACTCAAATCCAGGCCCATCTGCTCGTCGTCGTCGGACAGGCGCAGACCCATGGTCGCGTTGAGAATGCCGAGAATCACCAGGGTCCCCACGAACGCGAACACCATGGTGCCGGCCACGCTGACGAACTGGATCCACAGTTGCCCGGGGTTGCCGAAGAACAGGCCGTCGGCGCCGCCGGAGTTTACCACGGTGGAGGCGAACAGGCCGGTGGCCAGGGCGCCCCACACGCCGCCGACGCCGTGCACGCCCACTACGTCCAGCGAGTCGTCGTAGCCCATGCGCGTCTTGAAGTTGCACGCGGCGTAGCACAGGATGCCGCCGCCCGCGCCGATGATGATGGCGGAACCCGGGCTCACGAAGCCCGCCGCCGGCGTGATGGAGACCAGGCCCGCGACCGCGCCGGTGGCGGCCCCGAGCAGGGTTGGCTTGCCTCCGCAGGCCCATTCGGTGAACATCCACGCCAGGGCCGCTGCCGCCGCCGCGGTGTTGGTGGTGACGAAGGCCACCGCCGCCAGACCGTCCGCCGCCAGCGCGCTGCCGGCGTTGAAGCCGAACCAGCCCACCCACAGGAGGGCGGCGCCGATGACGCTGAACGGCAGGTTGTGGGGCATCATGGCGTCGCGCCCGTAGCCGCGCCGCTTGCCGTAGAGCAGGGCCGCCGCCAGGGCGGAGATGCCGGAGCTGATGTGCACCACGGTGCCGCCGGCGAAATCCAGCGCGCCCATGGCGCCCATCCAGCCGCCGCCCCAGGCCCAATGCGCCAGCGGCGAGTAGATGAACGTGCTCCACAGGACCGCGAAGACGACGAAGGTGCTGAACTTCGCCCGTTCCGCGAACGCGCCGGTGATGAGGGCTACCGTGATGATGGCGAACATCATCTGAAACACCATGAAGGCCAGGTGCGGGATGCCCTCCACGATGTCGGGGTTGGGCTCCGCGCCCACGCCGTTCAAGGCGAACCACTTGAGGTTGCCGACGATGCCGCCCACGTCCGGGCCGAACGCCAGCGTGTAGCCCCACAGCACCCACGTAATGCTGATGAGGGCGACGACGACGAAGGTCTGCATGATGGTTCCCAGGACGTTCTTGGTTCGGACCAGACCGCCGTAGAACAGGAACAGTCCCGGAATGGACATCATCAGCACCAGCGCCGAACAGGTGAGTATCCAGGCGGTGTCACCGCTGTTGATTTGCACCAGATTGTCCCCCGTTTGAAGTGATTTCCTGCCTCGCGGTTCGATCCGCGGGCGGATGTCGGGAGAGAAGAAGCAAATACGGTGCCAACAGGGATGTCGGTCTCTCGGCTCGCGGGAATGACGTTCCGAGCCGGCGGTTCGTTTCCGCGCTTGCTCAACAAACAGGCATGTGCGCAACAAGCAGGCAGGTGAGGACCGGCGGACCGCCCGTCCCCCTATCCTCCGCGGAGTCTCTGCCTGAGGTTCGCGTGCTGCTCCTTGATCCCCGCCGGGAGCCGGTCTTCGAACTTCTCGAAGAACTCCGACTGGCTGCGCAGGTTCGTGCGCCAGCCTTCCCGGTCCACGTGGAGCAGCCGGTTCAGGGCGCCGCCGGCGACGTCCGCTCCGGCGCAGTCGATGCTCGAAGTCTTGGGCAGGTAGCCGATGGGGGTCTCGTCGGCGCTGCCGCCGTCGCGCGAGCGCTCGATGATCCACCGGAGCACGCGCAGGTTCTCGCCGAACCCGGGCCACAGGAAGCCGCCGCGCTCGTCCCTCTGGAACCAGTTCACGCGGAAGATCTTGGGTGGACGGGTCAGGCGCTTGCCCATGGAGAGCCAGTGGTTCCAGTAGTCGCCCATGTTGTAGCCGCAGAACGGCAGCATGGCCATGGGATCGCGCCGCACCACCCCGACGGCTCCGGTGGCGGCCGCGGTGGTCTCCGACGCCAGGGTGGCGCCGAGGAAGGTGCCGTGGGCCCAGTCGAAGGACTGGTAGACCAGTGGAACCAGCTTCTGGCGCCGGGCGCCGAAGAGGATGGCGCTTATGGGGACGCCCTGGGGGTTCTCGCGCTCCGGCGAGATGGACGGGCATTCGCCGGCGGGCACGGTGAAACGGCTGTTGGGATGGGCCACGGGACCCTCCTTGGCGAGGTGCCACGGCCGCCCGCGCCAGTCGGTGACGCGCTCGGGCACCGGGTCGTCGTGCCCCTCCCACCACACGCCCCCGTCGGGTTTCAACCCCACGTTGGTGAAGATGGTGTTCTTGCGGATCGTGCGCATGGCGTTGGGGTTGGTCCTGGAGTTGGTCCCGGGGACCACGCCGAAGAACCCGGCTTCGGGGTTCACCGCCCACAGGCGCCCGTCGTCGCCCACCCGCAGCCACGCGATGTCGTCCCCGACGGTGAACACGCGCCAGCCCTTCATGGACTCGGGCGGCACCAGCATGGCCAGGTTGGTCTTGCCGCAGGCGCTCGGCAACGCGCCGCACACGTAGGTGGTCTCACCCTCCGGGCTCTCGAGGCCGACGATCATCATGTGCTCGGCGAGCCAGCCTTCCCGCTGGCCCAGGACGCTGGCGAGCCGCAGCGCCATGCACTTCTTGGCCAGCAGCGCATTGCCGCCGTAGCCGGAGCCCACGCTCCAGATGGTGTTGTCCTGCGGGAAGTGGCAGATGAAGCGCCGGTCGATGTTCAGGTCCGCCTTGGAGTGGAGTCCGTGGGTGAAGTCGTCTGAGCCGCCGAGGTGGTCGAGGGCGACCTGGCCCATGCGCGTCATGGAGCCCATGCTGAGGGCCACGTACACGCTGTCGGTCAGCTCGATGCCGACCTTGCTGAACGGGGAGCCCGCCGGTCCCATGAGGAAGGGAACCACGTACATGGTGCGCCCGGCCATGGAGCCGTCGAAGATCACCCCGAGCCGGTCGTAGGCTTCGTCCGGCGCCATCCAGTTGTTGGAGGGGCCGGCGTCGTCCTGCTCGCGGGAACACACGAAGGTCAGATGCTCCGTGCGCGCCACGTCGTTGGAGGCGCTGCGGTGGAGGTAACAGCCCGGCAGGCTCTTCTGGTCCAGCGGGATCAGGTCGCCCTCGCGGATCGCCAGTTGGGTCAGCCGTTCCCGCTCTTCCTCCGAACCGTCGCACCAGACCACGTCGTCGGGGCGGCACACGGCCGCCGCTTCCTTCACGAACTTCCGAACAGCCTCGTTCACGTGCATGCGTTCCCTCTATTTGATACCTCTCCGCTTCGACGGAGCGCGTTTCGACGGCGGCGTCCCTCGAGTTGCTGGCCTGTCCGGGTCGTCGCTCTTGGGCGGCGTGCCCTTGGGGTCGTTGGTGATGAAGTGCCCGCAGTTGATGCAATAGACCGTGTAGGCCGGCTCGCGGCGGTGGTAGACGGTGTGGAAGTGGCCCTGGGAGCTGTTGATGGTGACGTCGACCTTGTAGAGCTTGATGACGACCTTGTGGCTGCAGTTCGGGCACACTACCGTTTCGGCTACTTCCGTTGTGGCCATCCGAACTCCCCAGAAGGCTGATGAACCCGGTGCACGCCTGTTCCCGGCTCAGGGTTCCCCTATATAGCCCAGCGACCCGTCGCACACAAATCAGCACCAGTAGTCTTCACGCCCTCCCTGGACCCACCAGTTCTCCCGCGCCTGGATGTCCAGCTCGAACCCCTTGCCGTGCTCCCGCGCCAGTTCGTACAGCTTCTTGGCCAGGGCGATGTCCACGATGCCCTGGCCGCCCTGGTTCTTGTACAGGAGGACCTGGTCGTCGCTGGTGCGTCCCGGTGCCTTCCCGGTCAGGATGTCGGCGATGTCGACCACCTTGTCCCAGGTGATGACGCCGTCCTGGACCGGCCAGTAGATGTCGCCCTGCTGGGAGTCCACCGCCTGCTCGCGCGAGAGGGCGACGATGAAGTCGCAGCGTTGCAAGGTGGCGTCGTCGATCTCCCGCCGCGGCTTGTCCAGGTTGCCGCTTTTCACCAGCTCGATGTTGCTGCCGATGACCGAGATGATGTACTGGCCCGGCTCCAGCCAGGAGCCGTCGATGACGGGCACGTTGGTGTTGGTCATGCACAGGATGATGTCCACGTCCTGCGCGGCGCGCGGCGCTTCCGCCACCGGCTCCACCGGCACGTGGGTGATCTCCGTCATCTTTCGGGCAAAGGCCTCCCGGTGCGCCGGCGTGGGGCTGTAGACCTTTGCGCTGTCGATCCTGCGCAGCTCGGTCAGGCCCACGAAGGTGGAGTAGGCCTGGTTGCCGGAACCGTAGATGCCCACCGTGCGCGCGCCCTCCTTGGCCAACAGGTCGAGGCCCGCCAGGCTCGTGGCCGGCGTGCGCAGGTCCGCCACCCCCGCCGCGTGCTTGGGCCGGTGCGCCATGATCCCCAGGAGGGTCCCCGTGTCCGCGTCGTAGACCAGTGCCAGCTCGGTCTGGTCGGGGTTGTAGGGCGGCCGCCGCTGCTGGTCGCCGACGATGGCCTTCCGGTGCAGCGCCACCTGCGCGCCCACGGCGCCGTAGCTCGACGATCCGCCGGCGTAGATGTTGAGCACGGTGTCGAACGGCGCCTCGGCCACGGTGCGGTGCAGGTTCAAGCGTTTGCGCGGCGCGTTGACGCCCTCGGACGTGCCGATCTTCCTGAGCGCGTTCTCGGTGATGGAGACGGCTTCCGGAAAGGGAACCAACTCGTCCACGTCCTGGGAATGGAAAAACAGGGCCATGAATACCTCCGGTGCGGGATCGCGAATTTGCCGGGACAGGATCGCACAGGCATGGGCGGTGAGCGGGGAAACGAACGCCTCACCGCCTACTCCGCCGGATCTGGGCTAATCGAATCTAGGCTAATCAGATAGCCCGGTGGCGGCGGAAACGCAAGGTGACGGTGAAAGAGGACGCTCCTGCCGCCGGTGCGGAGCCCGGAGACGAACTAGAGGAAGGAACGAAACGACGGATTGGCGGCGCGGTCAGAACACCATCTCAACCTTGGACGCGCAGCGGAACCCGTAGTAGGCGTGTCCGCGCGCCTGCCTGCCAGGGTCCACGATGTGCCGCGACGTGGCGGTGAGGCCTTCGGGATCGCTGGAGGCGTTGCCGCCCCGGGTTACCCTCGGGTAAGGTACCGACAGGTCCTCGCGCCCGTCCTTGGGGTCGTAGGGGTAAGTCGTCGCAGTGGAGCGGGTCCACTCCCACACCTGTCCGGCCATGTCCATGACGCCGTAGGGACTGCGCCCCTTGGGATACCGGCCCACGGGCACCGATTCGCCGCGCCAGCCGCCGAAGAAGGCCAGCTCCCCCGTGGGCGGTTGGTTGCCCCACGGGTACAGCCGCCCGTCGGCGCCGCGCGCGGCCTTCTCCCATTCCGCCTCGCTCGGGAGCTTCTTCTCGAGCCACTTGCAGTACGCCACCGCGCCGTGCCAAGCCATCTCCGAGGCCGGGTAGTCCTCGAAACCCTTCTCCACCTGCCAGGTGTCGCCCGCCGGGTGGATGCGGTTGTCGTCGTCCAGCACGTCCAGGTACATCTCGCCCTTGGGCCCCACCGGCCCCTTGGCCGAGATGAAGCGCGCGTAGTCCTTCATGGTGACGAGGTTCCGGTCGATGAAGAACGCCGGCAGGAAGAGCTTGTGGGCCGGCCCCTCCCCGGGCGGACCTCCGTCCCGCCCCATGGTGAACTCCCCCGCGGGGATGAGCACCATGCCCGCATGCTTGCCCTCGGCGGCGGCGGCCGTGCCGGAAAGGACGAGACTTGCGGCCAATACCAGCGACCCTGCAATGGAGCCCAGGCTGGGCCTCATCACGATTCCCTCCAGGCGCTGCGTGGGGCACCACGGGAGGTTCCCCGTGCCTCCGCGTGGGGCATGCCACTTCCTTGGGTCGAGGCTCCTCGCCTCCTCAGTAGTTGAACGTCTTTTTCAGCACCGGCTTGTTCGCCTCGGGAATGTCGACCATCTGCTGCACGAGGGTTTGCAGGTCCTTCCCGTGGAGCGGGTTGATCTGTATCCGCACCTTCGCGGCGTCCTTGAGGAATTCAGGATCCTTCATCACCTGGGCGAACGCGTTGCGCATGGTCTCCACGCGTTCCGGCGGCACTCCGGGAGGCATGGTCCAGGGCCGCCCCACGGAGAGCTGCTTGTTGTAGACTTCCAGGATGGCCTTCTTGTCCCCCTTGGCGAGGTCGGAGGCCAGCGGCACGTCCTTCAGTCCGGGGTGCTTCTCGCGTCCGACCTGCACCAGGATGCGGATGGCCTTTTTCTCGAACCAGTCCTTCTTGAGGGCGCGCAGCGAGGCGTAGCCCCACCCGCAGATGCCGTCCACCTCTCCCTTGTCCACGGCCAGCGCGGTAGCCATGATGCCGCGGTACCCGGAGGTCACCTTCATGTTGGTGCCCATGACGTTGTTGAGCATCAGCGGCACGATGAAGATGTCGGAGCGCGGCTGCGTGGCCGCCATCTTCACCGGTTCCTTGGCGTTGACCAGGTCTTCGGCGGTCTTGTACTTGCTGTCGGAGCGGACGAAGCAGGACGCGGTCTCCTGCACCGGGGTGCCGATCCAGTTGAACTTCGTCGGGTCGAAGCGCGCCTGCTTGACGCCCAAGGCCTTCGTCAGCGGCAGGGTCCGGTGAATCGCGCCCATGGTGAGGCCGTCCTTCTTGGCTATGTTGTAGAGCCAGTTCGCCGCCACCATCCCCGAGGCGCCGGGCATGTTCTTCACCACCACCTTCGGGTTTCCGGGAATGTATTTCGAGATGTATCGTGCCGCGGTCCGCGGGTAGAGGTCGTAGGACGTGGCGGCGTCCGCGGACACGACGATCACCACCTGCTTGCCCTTGTAGACCGACTCGTCCGCGGTGGCCGCCTGGACGAGGAAACCGAGCACGATCAGGGCTCCAAGGATAGTGCGAAGAACAGTCATGCATCGTCCTCCTTCCGGTGCGTCGTGTGGGATGGATTCCCTCTGGATGACGCCCTTTGTCATGGACCCCTCTATGTGACTTGTGATTCGTTTGTCAAGCCGCTGCCGTCACGGTTGGGGAATCGGCCGGGCGCGGTTAGAAGGGGGGCGTCCCGGAACGGCCGGCTTTGTGTGAAGGCGCGGTTTGTGGCAATGTCGGCGGTGCCTTCCGCGTCGCCGTCGCAACCGTCGCTTCGCGACGGAGCAGCGGGCCGGCGAAGCAGGGCCAGGAGGAGACTCGGCAGTGCTCATACGGTACGTCGCCATGCGCCTCGTGCAGTTGGTCCCCATGGTGCTGGTGGTCACCATGGTGGTCTTCTTCGTCATGAGGATCATCCCCGGAGACCCGGTGCTGGTGATGCTGGGCGCGGTGGAAGGGGCGGCGATCTCGGAGGACGTCTACAACGCCATGCGCCTGCGGCTGGGCCTGGACCGGCCGCTGATCGTGCAGTACCTCGACTGGCTGTGGGACATGGTGCGGGGCGACCTCGGGGCGTCCATTACCTACCGGATTCCGGCCCTCGACGTCATCCTGGCCCGGCTGGTGCCCACGGCTTACCTCATGGTCGGCGGCGTCATCATGGCCGTGGCCATCGCCGTGCCCGGCGGCGTGCTGGCCGCCATCCACAACAACACCAAGTGGGACCACTTCGCCACGGGCTTCGTCATCCTGGGCATCACCGTGCCCACGTTCTGGCTGGCCCTCGTCGCCATTCTCGTGTTCGCGGTGTACCTGGGCTGGCTTCCCGCCATCGGATATACGCCTCCGCAGGAAGGTATCGTGGAGTTCCTGCAGCACCTGGTCCTGCCCATGACCGTGGTGGCCCTGAACGTGGCCGCCACGGTGTTGCGCTTCCAGCGCCAGGACTTCCTCGAGCAGATGAACCTGGACTATGTGCGCACCGCCAGGGCCAAGGGCCTGAGCGAGAGGCTGGTGTTGTGGAAGCACGTCCTGCGCAACTCGCTGATGACGACGGTGACGGTGGTGGGCCTGCAGATGGCCTACCTGAGCGGCTTGGTGACCGTCGTCGAGAACGTCTTCAACTATCCCGGCATCGGTTTTCTGCTGTTGAACTCCATTCACACGCGGGATTTCGTGGTGGTTCAGGGAGTGGTGCTGTTCATGGTCTTCCTCGCCATCGGCGTCAACCTGGTGGTGGACATTCTCTACGCGGTGCTGGATCCGCGGGTCCGCTACAAGTAGGGAGGAACGCCGGGTGGAACTCCAAGCCCCCTATCCGTCGACAACCTCCGGGCCGGGGTACCGTTTGTGGCGCGCGTCCGGCCGCGCGGTCAGCGCGACCCGCAACGATCCGCGGGCCGCGGTGGGCGTCACGCTGCTCTTTCTCTACATCCTGATCGCCCTGGTGGGGGCGAGCTTCTCTCCCTACGATACCACCACGCCCAACATCAAGGTGCGCATGCAAGGACCGAGTTGGGAGCACCCTTTCGGCACCGACCGCATCGGCCGGGACGTCGCCACCCGCATCATCGCCGGCTCGCGCGTGAGCCTGCACGTGGCCGCGGGCGCGGTCATCGTGGCGCTGCTGCTGGGGGCGCCGCTGGGCGCCCTGTCGAGCTACGTGGGCGGGGCCTTCGATGCGCTGGTCCAGCGCGTGATGGAGGGCATCATGGCCTTCCCGTCGCTGGTGCTGGCGTTGGCGTTGGTGGCGCTGGCCGGGCCCAGCGTCCCGATGCTGTGGTTCGCCATCGCCTTCAGCTCCATCCCGCGCTACGCCCGCATCGTCCGTAGCGGCGTGCTGACGCACAAGGAACGGGAGTATGTCGAGGCCGCCCGGGCCATGGGACAGCGGCCCATGGGCGTCCTGATGAAGCAGATCCTGCCCAACATCATGGCGCCCATCGCGGTGCAGATCACCCTGGACTTCGCCCGCGCCATCGGCGTGGAGGCGGCCCTCAGCTACCTGGGCCTGGGCTTGTCGGTGCCGTACATCAGTTGGGGCCTGATGGTCCGGGAGGCGCAGGACTTTCTGGAGGTGGCGCCCTGGCTGGCGGTGTTTCCGGGCATCGCCCTGGCCGGCGTTATCCTGGGCTTCACCCTGTTGGGCGACAGCCTGCGGGACCGCATGGATCCGCGCACGCGCCTGCCCTTGAACCGGCGGGGGCGGTAGGCCACGGAGGGCCCTCCCAACGCGCGGCGCAAGTTGACACTCGTCCGGCCGCGGTGCTAGCGTCGCGGCCGAATCATCACCCTGATCGAGCCCAACCCGAGAGGAGGAGATCACGATGACAGGCAGCACCCGAAGAGATATTGTGCGCGGTTCATTGGTGGGCGTGGCATTTTTGTTGGCCGGTTGGGTCGCGCTCGCCGTCGGCCCGCCGGGCCTCTCCACGGCCGAAGCCGCGGACAAGCCCCGCATCGGAGGAACCCTGAAGCTGGGCAACGCCAAGGGCATCGGCACGCCCATTCCCTTCGTGGCCTTCACCTCCATCCCCGAGTACATCAAGAACAACATGTACGAGCCCCTGGTGATGTACGACCAGAAGGGCGACATCCATCCGTGGCTGGCGGAGAGCTGGTCGCCCAACGCCGATTCCAGCGAGTGGACGTTCAAGCTCCGCAAGGGGGTCAAGTTCCACAACGGCAAGGAGTTGACGGCCGAGGACGTGGTCTGGTCCGTCAACCACATCCGGGACCCGGCCAACGGCGCGGCGGGCCAGGGGCAGTTGGCCGACAACGTCGCCGAGGCCACGGCCGTGGACCAGCACACCGTGAGGTTCAAGGCACCCGGGCCGCGCGGCCTCTTGCCCGAGATTCTCGCCAACACGTCGACCCTTCACATCGCCCCGGCCGGGTCTCTGGCCAAGGGCCAGCAGAAGATAAAGGGCGGCGCGCCGCCGGCGGGCACGGGCCCGTTCAAGTTCAAGTCCTGGACCCCGGGGCAGGAGCTGCACGTGGTCCGTCATGACGGCTACTGGGGCGGGGCCGCGTACCTCGACGGCGTCCGCTTCATCGTGATCCGCCAGAAGGCGGCCCGGGCCGCCGCGGTCCAGGCGGGCGACGTGCACCTGACGGAGCGCCTGGGGCCGACCTTTGTGCAGCGCATCGACAGCAAGCGCATCAAGGGGCTGCGGTACATGCCCATCGGCGCCGCCGGGCTCAGGCTTCTCGTCTTCAACACCCAGTCGGCGCCCGTTTCCGATCCGCGCGTGCGCAAGGCCATCGCGCTCTCGCTGGACAAGGGCGCGATCCTCGACGAGGCCACCTTCGGGCTCGGCGTCCCGGTGGAGACCTGGGGCGTCCCGAACACCGACTGGGAGACCTCCCTCGGCTTCAAGTGGAAGCGGAACGTGGCCGAGGCCAAGCGCCTGCTCAAGGAGGCCGGTTACAAGGGCCAGCCCATCACCCTGGGAGCCACCCGCGGCCAGGGCGATCCCTGGACCGAGCCCATCATGCGGCAGGCGGCCGAGGCGGGCATCAAGTTCTCGCTGCAGAACCTGGGCGGAGCCGAGCTCATCAAGAAGACCATCGCGGGTGAGCTTCACGTCTCCGTCTACGGGGGAGGCGGGACCGGTGAGCCGTTCGTGGCCAACATCCAGCACCTCGGCTGCGCCGAGGGCAAGCACGGCGTCAGCAACGTCACTCGCTACTGCACTCCCGAGCTGGAAAAGCTCGTGACGCAGTACCTGGAAGAGCCGGACCGGGCCAAGCGGCTCGCCATCTGGAAGAAGTTCGCCCAGACATACTTCGTCGACGACGTGGTCCACTACATCATCGGCTGGTCCAACATCCGGAACTACGTGTGGCGCGACGAGGTCAAGAACTGGGAGCGGGGTCCCACGCAGGAGTACTGGCACGCCAAGGGCGGGCTTTGGAGGACGTGGCTGGAGCCGTAAGGGTCCGGTTTGACACGGCCTTGAGCCGGGAGTACACCGAGAACAAGTTCGATTCGTACTCGGCGTGGGAACCGATCAGGCTCGACTGGAGGGCCGGAGTTCTATGGCAACGCTCAAGATGAAGTACGGCGTCGTCTCCGCGGACGATCACATCCAGGAGGCCCCGGATGTCTGGACCAACAGGATGTCGAAGGCGAAGTTCGGCGACGACATCCCCCACATCGTGGAGCTGCCGGACGGCACCCAGACTTGGTCCCTGGGCGGCAACGCCAAGGGATTCGGCGGGCTGGCTCGTGTTTCCGGCGTCAACCCCAACGTGAAGAGGTGGGAGGACGTGCCTCGCTCCACGTACGAGGTTTCGGAGCGCCTGAAGGTCCTGGACCAGGAAGAGCTGGACGCCTCGGTGCTCTTCCCCAACATCATCGGCATCACCAACCAGAACTTCCAGAAGGAGGGCAGCGAGGCCTTCCGGCTGGCCTGCATCCAGGCCTACAACGACTGGCTCATCGACGAGTGGCAGGACGTCACCCCCCGGTTCATCGCCCAGTGCGTCGCCCCCATGTGGGACGTGGACCTGAGCGTGGCCGAGATCCATCGCGCGGTGAAGCGCGGCCACAAGGCGCTGGTATGGCACGGCGCTCCCCATATCCTGGGGCTCAAGCACTTCAACGATCCCTACTGGTACCCGGTCTATCAGGCCTGCTGCGACCTGGACGTGCCCATTTGCCTGCACTCCACCGCGCTGCCCGCGCTGCCATCGTGGGAGTCACTCGAGAAACAGGCCCAGTTTGCTCTCGGCGTTTCCATGAGCTTCGTGAGCCACATGGAGATAGTCTCCAACGTCCTCTATTCGGGCGTGTTCGAGAAATTCCCCAGGCTCAAGACCATCAGCGTGGAGAGTGGCGTGGGCTGGCTGCCCTACCTGCTGGAGGAGCTGGACCACGAGTTCGAGGAGCGCAAGGTTGCCGAGAATTCCTCCCTCACGCGCAAGCCCAGCGACGTTTTCCAGACCAACATGTGGGCCACCTTCTGGCACGAGCGCCACGGCATCCGCAGCCGCGACGAGATCGGCGTGGACAAGATCATGTACTCGGTGGACTACCCCCACGGCACCACCACGTTTCCCAAGTCGGTGTGGTGCCGTACCCACTCGCTGCAGGACGTCACGTCCGCGGAGGAGCGCAAGAAGATGCTGATGGACAACGCCATCAAGCTCTACAAGCTGGACGTGGACGAGTCCGGCATCCACCAGCCCCTCTACGAGCCCGGTCCCATCAGCGTGGGGCCGCGGCCGGAGGCGGCCTAGCCTCACCCCGTTTACGCGTACGCGGGGTCGCCGTAGGTCATCAGCTCGATCAGGTTGTCGTCGGGGTCGCGGACGTACAGGCTGGTGCCGACGCCCTCGGAACCGGTGCGGGCCACGGGACCGGAGATGACGGCGACTCCGGCCTGCTGCAGGAAGTCCCGCGCCTCCTGCACGGTCCCTTCCCAGCGCAGGCAGAAGTCCGCGCCGCCGGTGGCGTAGTTGGGTGCGTGCGTGGGGCTCTCGGTCTCGTAGCGGTCCACCACGTACAGGTTGATCTTCTGCGTCTCGCTGATGCGGATGATCGGCCGTGTGCCGCGTCCGCCCGGACGCTCCTGCCACCCCGCGTCGAGTCCGAGCTTGCGATAGAACGCGAAGGTCTCTTCCAGGTCCTTGACGACCAGCACCCAGTGGTCAATGGCTGCGATTCCCATGGTTTGTCCTCTTTGAATCCGTTGCGGTAGGTTACACACGTTCATACGAGTCAACGGGACACGACACTCGTCCAAACCACTAGTCCAAACCGCACGGGAATTACAAGGGAAGGTGCCCATGTGGGAAGCGGCCCTCAGCGCGGTGGAGAACATCTTCGGCTGTCCCTGTGTCGCCGGAGTGGTGCCGAAGAGTCTTGCCTTCCTCGGCCTGGGCGTCGTCATGGGGCTCTCCCTGGGCGCCATTCCCGGCCTCGGCGGGCTGGTGGGTCTCGCCATCCTCCTGCCGTTCACGCTGGACCTCGATACCCTGAGCGCGTTCGCGGTCATGATCGGGCTCATCTCGGTGACGAGCACGTCGGACACCATCCCGTCGGTGCTGTTCGGGGTGCCGGGCACCGCGGCTTCGCAGGCCACCATCCTGGACGGTCATCCCATGGCCAAGAAGGGCGAGGCGGGGCGGGCCTTCGGCGCCGCGTACATGGCGTCCATGATGGGGGGCCTTTTCGGCGCGCTGATCCTCGCCGTCTCCATCCCGGTGCTGCGGCCCATCGTGCTCGCGTTCAGCGCCCCCGAGTTCTTCATGATGGGCATGCTGGGCATCTCCATGGTGGCGGTGCTGAGCGGCGGTGCGCCGTTAAAGGGGCTGGTGGTGGGGGCCCTGGGGCTCATGGTGGGCATGGTGGGCATGGACTACCAGGTGGGGGAGATGCGCTGGACCTTCGGCCAGCTCTACCTCTGGGAGGGGGTGCCGCTGGTGCCGGTGGCCCTGGGCATCTTCGCCATCCCGGAGATGGCGGACCTCGTGATCCGCGGCACGCGCATCGCCGACGTGCCCAGGGACGCGCTGCGCGGCGTCACCGCGGGCATCCGCGACGCTCTGCGCCACTGGTTCCTGGTGCTGCGCTCCAGCGCCGTGGGCGTGTGGGTGGGCGCGACGCCGGGCCTGGGCGGCGCGGTGGTGGACTGGTTCGCCTACGGCCACGCGGTGCAGACGGAGCGCGGCGCCCGCGACACCTTCGGCACCGGCGACGTGCGCGGGGTCATCGCGCCGGAGAGCGCCAACAACGCCAAGGAGGGCGGCTCGCTGATCCCGACCCTGGCCTTCGGCGTGCCCGGCAGCGCCGCCATGGCCATCCTGCTCGGGGTGTTCCTGATCCAGGGCATCGCCCCGGGCCCCGACATGCTCACGAAGCACCTGGACGTCACCTATACCATGGTGTGGAGCATCGCCATCGCCAACATCTTCGGCACGGGTCTGTGCCTGCTCCTCACCAACCACCTGGCCCGCCTCGCCAACGTCCGCGTGCACCTGCTGGCGCCGCTGATCATCGTCGTCGTGTTCCTGGCCGCGTTCCAGGCCAAGCGCCACTTCGGCGACCTGATCCTGCTGCTGTCGTTCGGTATCCTGGGATGGCTGATGAAGCGCTTCGGCTGGCCCCGTCCGCCCCTCATCCTGGGGCTGGTGCTGAGCAGCGTGCTGGAGAACTACTTCTTCATCGCCGCCAGCCACTTCGGCGTGACCTGGCTGTGGCGCCCCATCGTCCTCGTCATCGGCGCGCTCATCGTCCTGAGCCTGGTGTACGGTCAACGGTGGACCCGGACGGGCATGCCGGCGGACGAGCCCGCGCCAGAGCCGTCGGCGCCGGCGTTCCGCTTCCACCTGAGCGTCCCCGCCGTGTTCTCCCTGGCCATCCTCCTCCTGGTGCTCACCGGCGTGGTCACCGCCCGTGGGTGGCCGCCCCAGGCACGGCTCTTTCCCCTGGTGATCGGTCTGGCCGCGACGGGCATGTGCGCCGCTCAACTGCTACTGGACCTCTTCCGGGTCCCCGTGCGAGGCGCCGGCCGCATCATGGACCTGGAAGCGGAGCGAGG
This sequence comes from Deltaproteobacteria bacterium, assembly GCA_028818775.1. Taxonomy (NCBI): domain Bacteria; kingdom Pseudomonadati; phylum Myxococcota; class Myxococcia; species Deltaproteobacteria bacterium. Next base: position 48,380 of record JAPPNE010000044.1, read on the forward strand.
CGTCCCGGGCCGGGTCATCGCGCGCCGCGCCGCCGACATCTTCGGCTGGATCCTGGGGCTGCTCGCATCCATCTGGCTGATGGGCTTCCTGTTGAGCGTGCCGCTCTTCATGTGGCTCTACCTGGCGCTACGCGCCCACGCCGGCTGGCGCCTCTCCCTCGGTTACACCGCGCTGGCGCTGGCGCTGCTCCTGGGCATCTTCCACTACACCCTCCACATCCCCTGGCCGGAGGGTTTGGTGGCCGCCCCGCAGGAGGCGTTGCTGCAGTGGCTGGGCGGGTAGGGCCGACGCCTACCGTCCCTGGGCGGCGATGAATCCCCGAACGACTTCGTTGAACTCCCGCGGGTGCTCCCGGTAGGAGAAGTGCCCCGCCCGGTTGATGATGTGCATCTGCGAGCGCCGCTCGCGCATGGCCAGCAGCTCGAAAAGCCGCAGTCCCTGCGCCAGGGTGGCGGTGGGGTCGTTGTAGCCCCACACCAGCAGGGTGGGCCTCTGCAGCCCGCGGTCGCGGATCCAGCCGAGGGTCTCCTCCTTCTGGAGCGAGTGCTTCGTCAGGAACAGGCTCTTGCGCAGACCCCGGGTGACCATCCGGTCCACGGTCTCCTGGTACTTGGGCAGTTGCGCGATCTCGGTCATGGAATCGAGCCAGTCTTCGGTGATGTGCGCGCCGCTGTAGGAGTAGCGCTCGATGACCCAGCGCTGGCTCTCCCGCGTGAGCCGCGGTTCCGGGGCGTCGGCGAAGACGATGTGGTTCCGTCCCATGCCCGGCGCCAGCGTGTTGGTGTCCACCGGGATGCACGACCGCACCAGGTCCGGACGCTCGAGGGTCATGCGGGCGGCCACGTAGGCGCCGCGGGAGTGGCCCACGACGTGCACGCCGCCCAGCTTCAGGGCCTCGATGAAGCCGATGGCGTGGCGCACGGTCGCCGCCATGGTGTAGTCGTCGTCGCTCGGCGGGTTGTCGGTCAGCCCCTGGCCGAGCTTGTCCAGGGCGTAGACGTGGAACCACCGTGCCAAGGCGTCGAAGTTGAGCCCCCAGTCCAGGCCGCAGTCGGCGGCGTCGTTGGAGCCGAACACGCCGCCGTGGATCAGCACGAGGTTCTCGCCGCTTCCCTTCTCGAAGTAGCGCGTGCGGATGCCGTTCACGTCCACGAATTTTTCGTCTGTGGCATTCATCGGGGTTCACTCCTGTAGGCGACAAAAGGCATGTATGGTAACCGGACTCGAGCCACCGCATATTCATAAGCATATTTGTAACGCGGGACACCAGCGCCGATGATCGGAGCGCGGGAGAGCTGATGATCACAGCCCACGAGAAGATTTGCGAAGTTCTGTCGGAGGCGCGGATCGACTTCGTCTTCGGCATTCCCGGGGGCAGCGCCATGCGCATCTTCGATTCGCTGGCCGGCCATGCCGACAAGGTGCGGCCCATCCTGGTGCGGCACGAGCAGTCCGCCTCGATCATGGCGGACATCTACGGCCGCCTTACAGGCAGGCCGGGGGTCGTTCTCGGGCAGGGTGCGTTCATCGGCACCAACGCCATATTCGGCACCCTGGAGGCGTATCTGGCGGGTTCGCCCATGGTGGTGCTGGGGGACACCACCGAGGGCGGCGACTTCTCCCTGAACCCCAGGAACGCCAGCGGCTGGGGCCACTACGGGGCGTTCGACCTGAGGAAGCTGCTGGAGGGCATCACCAAGTTCTCGGTGCTGGCCGCCTCCCCCAAGGAAGCGGTGCTGGGCCTTCAGATGGCCATCAAGCACGCGGTCACCGGGCGGCCGGGCCCCACCGCCGTGGTCATGCGCCAGGGAGCCATCGCGGGCGCGCTGGATCCGGACAAGCCGCCGCGCGTGCACCCGACCGAAAACTGGCTGCGAAAGTCCCCGACCCTGCCGGCCGTGGAGGACCTGGTTTCGGCCATCGAGCGGCTCCAGGCGGCGGCGCGGCCGGTCATCATCGCGGGCAACGGCGTGCACGCCGCCAAGGCGTATGACGAACTGGCGGCCATGGCCGAGCTGCTGGGCAGCCCGGTGGCGACCACCTACAACGGCAAGAGCGCGTTCCCCGAGACCCATCCGCTGGCCGTCGGCATGATGGGCCGTTACGGACAGCCGGTGGCCAACAGCGTCATACGCGAAGCCGACACCCTCCTGGTGGTGGGGTCGCGGCTGGCCCCCAACGACACCAACAGCGAGCAGCTCATCGACGCCGGCCGGCAGAGCCTGATCCAGATCGACATCGAGCCGCGCAACGCCGGCTGGTCCTATCCGGTGGAGACGGCGCTCATCGGCGACGCCAAGGCGGTGTTGGCGCAACTGCTGCGCATGGGCGGCGAGGGCCTCCGGCGCGATGGCCGGGAAGGAGCGGCCGTCCGGCTGGAGGAACGCAAGCGCACCGAGCGGTTCTTCGAGAACCCGGCGCTCCACTCCGGCGCGGTGCCCATCCTGCCGCAGCGCCTGGTTCGGGATCTCAACGAGGCGCTGGACCCGGAGGCCATCGTCACCCTCGACGCCGGCAGCAACCGCGTGTGGATGGCCCACTACTTCAAGACCAAGGCGCCGGGAACCCTCTTCGTGCCCGGAGGTCTGGCCGGGATGGGTTGGAGCGCGCCCGCCGCGGTGGGCGCGCAACTCGTGCACCCGGATCGTCCGGTGGTGAGCGTCAGCGGCGACGGCGGCTTCTCCATGTCGGTGCACGTCATCGCCACCGCCGTGCAGTACAACCTGCCTGTGGTCTTCGTCGTCATGAACAACTCCGCGCTGAGCATGATCGCCACCGGCGACCTGGGAGGGGACTCCCCCGCCGCCTTCAGCGACACCGACTTCGCCGCCATTGCGCGGGGCTTCGGCGCCGACGGCCTGCGGGTCGACCAACCCGCCGAAATTCAGGACGCGGTCAGGGAGGCGTTGACGAAGAAGCGTCCCACCGTGATCGACGTGATCACCGACGGCTCGGAAGGTCTCGGGAGCATCAGCAGCGGCGGCACCGTGGGCTGAACAAAACCTGTTCCAATACCTCAAGAAACTCTTTTCTTTCCAAGAAAAACTGATATCGTAAATGATATGAGTGAACCCAGGTTCAGAGTCCCGTCCACCAGCGCTCTGGTCGCGTTCGAGGCTACGGCTCGGCTCGGCGGTGTGATACGCGCATCCGAGGAGTTGCTCACCTCCCAGTCGGCGGTCAGCCGTCACATCCGCAACCTGGAGACGAGGATCGGCGAGAAGCTGTTTCGGCGGCAAGGCCGGGGAGTGGTTTTGACACCGAGCGGTCAGGATTACTATGTCGCGGTCAAGGCCGCGTTGGAAAACCTGCATGCGGCCAGCAAAGGGCTCGGCGTGCAGACGCCCAGCGTGACCATCGCGTGCACGAAGGAGGTGGCGAACTTCCTGCTGCGCCCCTCCATTCCACAGGTCAAGCGCGCCATGGACGACAACGCGGATGTGCGCGTTCTGACCTGCGACTACGACATGCTGCAATTCCTCGCGCCGACGGGGATCGACGTCCTTTTCGAGTATGCGGCCGCGCCGAGCGAGCCGGCCGCGGTGAAGGTGCTGGACGAGGAGATCGTCCCGGTCGCCTCTCCGACCCTCGTCAGACGGTTCGAACGGGCTCTCGGCAGGCACCCGCGCCATTGGGCGGATATTCCACGTCTGGAAGCGATCCAGAACGGCGAAACGTGGGCCACGTGGACGACGTGGTTCAGCGCACACGACTGCGATCCGCCCAAGGCCCCGACGGAAACCCTCGATGACTATCAGGAGCTGCTGGACGCCGCCGCCAGCGGTCTGGGGATGGCCATCGGTTGGAACGGCTTCGTGAGCGCGTACCTGGATTCCGGGCGGCTCGTCCGGCTCAGGGACAACTGGTTGCGGACCCACATCGGCTTGTATGCCGTCCCTACCCAGGCCAGCTCCGGCAACCGGAACGCGGCGGTTTGCCTGTCCACGCTCGCCGCCCTGGGTGAAGTGCTTCCGGGAGCGCGCCAGTTGTCGCCGCAGCGACAGCCGAACCGCGGCGACGGCGCCTTTCTCGAACGAATCTGACGCCCGCGGCAACGTGGCCTTGATGCGCGACGCGCCACGGCGCGTCACAGCGCGGCCGTGTCGAAGAAGCGCCGCAGCACGCGGCTCAGGTTGAACGCGTCCGCCGCGCCCGCCAGTTCCCGCACCGAATGCATGGCCCACTGGGGCACGCCCACGTCCACGGTGCGCACGCCGGTTTCGGCCGCGGTCAGCGGCCCGATGGTGCTGCCGCAGGCCATGTCGCTGCGCACCACGAAGGTCTGGACCGCCACTCCCTCAGCCGCCGCCAGCCGCCGGAAAATCGCGGCGGTCTCGCTGTTGGTGGCGTAGCGCTGATTGGCGTTCATCTTGATGACCGGGCCGCGGTTCAACAGCGGCCCGTGGTTGTCGTCGTGCCGGTCGGCGAAGTTGGGGTGCACGCCGTGGGCATTGTCCGCGGAGATGAGCATGGAGCGGGGCAGGGCGCGGTTGCGTTCCTCCGGGTCGGGCAAAAGGCGTTCCAGCATCTGGTTCAGCATGGGGCCGCGGGCCCCGGAGGCCGTGGTGCTGCCCACTTCCTCGTGATCGTTGCACACAAGCAGCGCGCCCGCGTCGCCGCTTGCCTCCAGCAACGCCCGCATGCCGGCGAAGCAACTCAGCAGGTTGTCGAGCCGCGCCGAGGCGATGAACTCCCGTTCCAGTCCCACCAGGGCCGGCGGCTGGGTGTCGTAGAGCACCAGTTCATGGTCCAGTATCTCGGCGGCCCCGGCGCCTGCTTCCTCCAGCCGTTGCCGCAGCAGCGTTTTCAGGTCGAAGTCCTCGCCCTGCCGTCCGAGCACGGGCGGCAGGTACGTCTGCTGGTTGATGGAGCGGCTCTCGTTGGCGTCCCGGTCCAGGTGGATGGCGAGGCTTGGGATCACGGCCACCGGCTCCTTGAAGTCCACGAGGCCGTGGGCGATGGCCCCGTCGCGGTCGAGATAGCTCACGCGCCCGGCGATGGACAGGTCCCGGTCGAACCAGGGATTCAGCAGCGCGCCGCCGTACACCTCGACCCCGAGTTGCAGATAGCCTTTCCGGTGGGTTTCCGGTTGGGGCTTGAGCTTGAGACAGGGCGAATCGGTGTGCGCGCCCACCATGCGCAGCCCGCTCGCCGGAAGCGACGTCCGGGCCGGCAGGGTCCAGGCGATGACGGAGGAGTCGTTGCGGGTGGTGAAGTAGCGTCCTCCGGGTCGCAACTCCCACGGCTCCGCCTCGGGCCGGCGTTCGAAGCCGGCATCCGTCAGCCGCCGCGCCATCTCGCCCACCGCGTGGAACGGCGTGGGCGACGCGGCCAGGAAGTCCATCAACTCCCTGTTGAAAGCTTCTGGGTCCATGGGCGTTCGAGGGTCCGCGCCGCCGGATGCTAATCCAGGCGGTACTCCCTCATCGGGTTGGTGACGGCGATGCGCTCGATGGCGTCGTCGTCGAGGCCTGCCTTTTCCAGGCTCCCCAGAGGGTCGGGGTCGCCGGGCGGGAACGGCGCGTCGCCGCCCAGCAGGATGCGGTCGATGCCCGCCATCTCCCGGAGGAACCGCAGCGCGTCGCGGCTGTGAACGATGCTATCGTAGAGGAAGCGTCGTACGTAGGCGCTGGGGGGGTGCGCCGCCCGGTCGCCGGTGGCGTTCCGGTCGGCGGCGTCGTGCATGCGGTCGAAGCGGCCGATGAGGTAGAGCAGGTTGCCGCCCCCATGGGCCAGCAGCAGGCGCAGCCGGGGGAAGCGGTCGAGGGTGCCGCCGAGGATCATGGAGCTCACCGCCAACGTGGTGTCCATGGTGTAGGCGCAGGTCTGGTTCAGGCTGAACTTCTCGGCCCGGGGCGGCGGCTGGGGCAGGGAAGGGTGCACGAACACCGGCATGTCCAGGGCCTCGCAGGCGCTCCAGAACTCCTCCAGGGAAACCTCGCCCAAATTCCGGCCGTCAACATTGGCGGTGACGATGACGCCGACGGCGCCGTTGGCGGCGCAACGCTCCAGTTCCCGCGCCGCCGCGGCCGCGTCGTTGAGGGGCGCCGAGGCCATCCAGGAGAACCGTTCCGGACGGGCGGCACACAGTTCGGCGATGCCGTCGTTCAGGATGCGGTGCCAGGTGTCGCAGCGCCCGGCGTCGAGGCCGTAGCCGAAGATGTCCGTCCACACCGAGAGGATCTGTCGCGCCACCCGTTGCCCGTCCATCTCCGCCAGGCGCCCATCCAGGTCCAGCAGGCCGGGAAGGAAGGGGCGCACCTCCAGGCCGTCGTCGAACCGGCAACATCGGGCGCCGGCCCCCTTGTCCACCAGCGAGATGCCCAGCTCCACGCCCCTGGCGGACAACGCCTCCAGCGCCCTGGGCGGCACGAAGTGCGCGTGCACGTCAATCGCGGTCACGGGAACGATCCATCAAGGCCTTTTCCTGGCCTCCGTCGATTTCGATCATGGTGCCGTTGACGAAGTGCATGAGCGGCGACGCCAGCATCACCACGAGATTGGCGACTTCCTCGGTCTCGGCGATGCGTCCCAGCGGGATCGAGCGCGGCGCCAGCTTGTCGGCCTCCTCGTAGCTCAGGCGCATGTCCCGGGACATGGCCTGCACCAGCCCGGTCCAGCGCTCGGTGCGCACCGGGCCCGGGTTTACGGCGACGAAGCTGATGCCGTGCTTGCCGTACTGGCCCGCCAGCGACTTGGTCAGGTTCTGGCCCGCGGCGTTGGCCGCGCCGGGCGCGACCTCCCAGTAGGACGTCTTGACACCGTCGTTGCCGATGAGGTTCACGACGCGCCCGCCGCCCTGCTCGCGCATGATGGGAAGAGCGTAGCGCATGCAGCGGACGTAACCCATGAACTTGAGCTGCAACGCCAGGTCCCAGTCGTCTTCGGTCAGGTTCTCGATGACCCCGCCCGGAGCGGCGCCGGCGTTGTTCACCAGGATGTCGATGCGCCCCAGCGCCTCGCCCGCGGACTCGACGAAGCGGCGCGCGTCCTCGTCCTTGGTCAGGTCGGCGGTGATGGGAACGATCCTGCGGCCGGTGGCGCCCGCCACCTCCTCGGCCGCGGCTTCCAGCGGCCCTGCCCGGCGGGCGCACATGGCCACGTCGACCCCTTCGCGCGCCAGCGCCTGCACGATGGCCTTGCCGATGCCCTCGCTGCCGCCGGTCACGACGGCGGTCTTACCTTGCAGCTCCAGGTCCATGGATCTCTCCTGTTGACGCCCGGCCACCGGTCTCCGCGGCCTGCGAGGCACGGCGGGGTCTTGGACCCACCCCCGTGCGGCGCCGTCCGTTCTCCGCGATCGCGACTCCTGCGCTTACTCCTCCCGGATGAACAGATCCCGGTACCGCTCCCGCAACGCCGCCTTCGCCACCTTGCCGAGATCGTTGCGCGGGATTGCATCCACGACAAGGATGCGTTTCGGCACCTTGAAGGACGCAAGCTCCGTCTTGAGATACCCGATACAGGCGCTTTCGTCGAACGCCGCCGGGGTGGCGGTCTCCACCACGGCGGTCACCGCTTCGCCGAAATCCGGATGAGGCACGCCGAACACGGCGGACGAGGACACGCGCTCGCAGCCGTCGAGGGCGTCCTCCACCTCCTTGGGATACACGTTGAGGCCGCCGGTGATGACCACGTCGGTTTCCCGTCCCAGGATGCGTACGCAACCGTCGCCGTCGATCTCCGCCACGTCGCCGGTCACGAACCAGCCGTCCTCGGTGAAGGCCCGCTCTTCCGGCCGGTTCCAATAGCCGGCAAAGACGTTGTGGCCGCGGGTCTCCAGCACTCCCGTGGCGGACGAGGTGAAACGTCCGTCCTCGTTGGCTGTCCGCACCGCGATACCCGGAAGCGGCCAGCCCACCCAGCCCCGGCGCCCGTCGGTACCCGGCGGGATCGCGGTGATGATGGCCGCCTCGGTGGAGCCGTAGCGCTCGATGATTTCAATGCCCGTGACCATCCGGAACTGTTGGGCGGTCTCCGGCGGCAACGGTGCGGACCCGGAGATGGCCAGGCGAAACGTCCCGGTGACGGCCGCCCCCAGGCCCGGTTCCTTGAGCAGCCGCGCGTAGTGCGTCGGCACCCCCATCATGACGGTGCAGCGCGGAAGTTCCCGGAGTACGCTCTCCGCCTCGAACCGGGGGAGAAAGCAGACGGCGCCGCCGGCCGTGAGCATGACATTGATGGCGGTCAGGAGCCCGTGGGCGTGATAGGCGGGCAGCGCGTGCATCAGCACGTCGTCGCGTCCCAGCCGCCATACCGTCACGAGCGCCTTGGCGCTCGCCGCCAGATTGCCGTGGGTGATCAAGGCGCCCTTGGGACGGCCCGTAGTGCCGGACGTGTACAGCAGCGCGGCCGGCGTCTCCTCGCGCACCTCGGCAATCACGGGCGCGGACCCGGAAGTGCGCGCCAACTCGGCGAAGGAGCCCTGGTCGCCGCGCAGATCCTCCACCCGGCACCCCAGCCGCCGGGCCGCTGGTGCGAAGGTATCCCTCTCGGCCGGGTCGCAGACGAGCAGCGCAGGGCGCGCGTCATCCAGCAGGGTCTCCACCTCCCGCGGGGTGTAGGCCGTGTTCATGGGATGGAGGATGGCGCCGATCTTGAAGCACGCATGAGCTAGAAAGACCGCCTCGACGCACTTCTCCACCCGGACCGATACCCGCTCGCCCGGCTGGATGCCGCAGGCCGCCAATGCTCCCGCCGCTCGGTCGATGGCGGCGAGCGCTTCACCGGTGGTCAATACGGCCTGACCCGGCCGCAGGAAGGCGGCACGCGCCGCGTCCCGGCTGCCATACAGCGTATGGATGAGATTGTCCCGCGTCATGTTCTGCCCGCTTAAAAAATATTTGACCGTCCGATAAACGAAATGTAGGATATCTTTGGATGAAGGGATGAGGCATGGTGATCTTGAAGGAATACGCCGCGGTTGTCACCGCGTTGGTTACGGTGATTGCCGCCTTGGGTGCTCTGGGTCTGTGGGCCATCAATGCCCAGGTCACACCCGAGATCAAGCGGCTGGAAGCGCGGATCGACGTGCACGAGACGCTGCTCAGGCAAATCGACCGCAAGCTGGATGCCAGCATCAGGCAGGGAAACGAGAGATTCACCCGCTTCGAAGCCGCCATGAACGAGCGGTTTGCGCGCTTCGAGAAGGTGCTGAATGAACGGCTTGAGAGCTTCGAACGCACGGTGAACGCAAAGTTCGAGACCATCGATGCAAAGTTCGAGACCATCGATGAGCGGTTCGAGCGCATCGAAGGTGAGATAACGACCATCCGCAGCGACATCAAGGCGATTCTGCTGCGACTCCCGAGAAAGGCGGATACCGGGTAGATTGCAAGCTCTTTCAAGTGGTTACCGTCCTCGGAACTCGGGCTTGCGCTTTTCCTTGAAAGCCCGGAGGCCCTCGGCATAGTCAGCGCTGGCGTCGGCTTCGAGGGCGAGCCGGCGTAGCGCTTCGCCGTCGCTTTCCTGCCGCGTCAGGGCAGTCAAGGATGCCTTGGCGGCGGCCAGGGTCAAGGGCGCATTCCGGGCCATGTCGCGGGCCATACGCCGCCCTTCTTCCAGAACGTTTCCGGACCGCACCACGCGATGTACCGCGCCGCAGCCCTCGGCCGCGCGCGCATCGCAACGCCCGGCGCCCAGCAGCAGGCCGCGTACCACCGAGTCCCCGAACACCCGCACGAAACGCGCGATCCCGCGCGGGTCGTACCCCAGGCCCAGACGCGCCGCCGGCACCATGAAGTAGGCGTCCTCCGCGGCGACCCGCAGGTCGCAGGCGCACGCCAGGGACGCCCCCGCCCCCACGCACGGCCCCGCGACGCAGGCCACGGTGGGTTGCGGCACCGCCTCCAGCGCCCGCAGGGCGCTCTCGACCAGGTCGTCATAGGCGCGGGTGGCGCCGGGAGCCCGGAGCGTTGCGAATTCCCGGATGTCCGCCCCGGACGAGAATACGATCTCGTCGCCCGCCAGCAGGATCACCCGCACGGTGCCGTCGTGCGCCACCGTCCTGGCGAAGCGCCGGAGTTCGGTCCACATGGCGATGGAGATGGCGTTGCGGCTGTCGCCGCTGCGCAGCCGCAACTCGGCGACGCCGTCGGCCGTGGACACCTGTATGGACCCCGCCGATGACATGCCGCCGCTCATGAATCCCGCCGGTGCGCCATCCACGCGCCGTCGGCGACCGCGCGGAACAGGTCCGCCAGCGCCGCGTTGACCGCGGCCGGCTCTTCCAGGGTCAGCGTATGGCCCGAGCGCGGCACCACCACCAGGGCCGCCATGGGCGCCGTGCGCTTGAGGAAGACGCTGCCGTCCAGGCACGGGTCGTCCTCGTCGCCGACGATGACAAGCAACGGGACCGCGAGGCGCGACAGCGGCTCTTGCAGGTCCCACAGGGTAGGGCGCCGGCCCTGCACCTGCGACATGGTGAGGGACAACCCGGTGGCGGAATGGTCGGCCAAGGTCTTCTCGAACTCGGCGAAGCCGCGGGGATCCTTGGATTCGAAGGCCTTGCGCATCGGAGTACGGGCGTACGCGGCGGCGGCAGCCTCCATGGGTTCTTCCCGAAACATGTGCGCGATGTCCGCGCACATGGCCGCGCGCTCCTCGCCCTCGTCCGGATGGGAGCCCCAACCGCAGCCGATGGCGGCCACCGACAGACAACGCCCGGGATGGTGGATGGCCACGTGCAGCGCGGTGTAGGCGCCCATCGAATGCCCCACGATGTGCGCCCGCTCCAGCCCGAGGCCGTCGAGCACCGCCACGACGTCGTCCCGGGCGATGTCCTGGCCGTAGGCTTCGGGTGCGTCGGGCACCTCGGACGGCGGGTAGCCGCGGGCGTCGAAGGCAATGCAGCGGTGGGAGCGCGAGAAGTACCGCATCTGCGGCTCGAAGCTCCGGTGGTCGCCGGCGAACTCGTGCACGAACACGATGGGGACGCCCTGTCCTGATTCCTCATGGTAGAGACGGATGCCGTCGGGTGCGGTGATGGTCGGCAAGGAAGCCCTCCTGTCCTCTATCCCAAGTTTCTCCGGTGCATGCTCAGCAGCACCGCCGAGCCCAGCGACACGCCGACGGCGACGAGGGAGTACATGACCGCCAGTACGACGTCGGCTCCCGACGGCGGCGGGTTGCGGCTCCAGTACAGGAAGAGGTTCACGACGACGTAGAGCGCGTAGGCGTGCGCCATCCCGATGACGATGCGCTTCATGTACCAGAGGCCCAGGCCGTAGACCACCAGGTAGACGCCGAACACGAGGCTCCACAACACGCCGTCACCGGCCGACAGGCGGGTGCCGAACAGGACGAAGCCGCTGTGCTCGGTCAGTTGAAGGGGCTTGGAGAAGTTGGAGAGCGCCAAGAGCCAAAAGCAGATCGCGAGCCCGCGGAAGATACGGTCCGGGCGTTCCTTCGTCATCGTCGTCCTCCTTCTCTCACTTCCTCGCGTGGCGCGCGCCGATGCTCGCCATCACGCCTGCAGACGAGAAATGATCCTCGCATCTTATCATGTGAATGAAGGGACAGAACACGGGCGCGACCCGTTCGGCGCGCGCCGGCGTTGGCGAGACGGCGGCGGCGCCTTCACAACTCGCGCAACGCGGTGGCCGGCGGCGTATGGACCAGCCGGCGGGTGCCGAGATAGCCGACCGCGGTGACCATCAGAATGCCGAACAGCGGCCCGACGGCCCAGATCTGCGGGTGCAGGCTGGTGGGCAGCTCGAAAACGAAACGGTTCAGCGTGAACGTGGTGATTTCCGCGCCGATGACGGCCACGAGCCCGGCGAACGCACCCAGCGCCGCGAACTCCGCCACCAGCGCGCCGGTGATGAGCCGGCGCGTACCGCCCAGGGCGCGCAGCAGCGCCAGCTCCTTCAGGCGCTGGTCGCGACCCGACTGGATGGACGCGATCAGCACCAGCAAACCGGCGCACAGCACCAGTGCCAGCACCAGCTCCACGGCCTGGGCGACGTGGGTGATGATGCGCCGCAGGTGGGTGATGAGCTGGTCCACGTCGATGACCGAGACGGTGGGATGGCGGGAGAGCAGTTCGTTGAGGAACGCCTTTCGTTCCGAGGGCAGGTGGAAGCTGGTCATGTAGGTGGCGGGCTGCCCGTCCAGCGCGCCCGGCGAAAGGATGACGAAGAAGTTGGGCTGCAGGCTGTCCCAGGCCACGCGCCGGGTATTGGTGACGGTGGCGCTGAAGGGCAGCCCGCCGACGTCGAAGGTCAGGGAGTCGCCCAGCGCCAGCCCGAGGGCCGCCGCGTACTCTTCCTCCAGCGACGCGGATGGAGCGGCGCCGGCGGACCACCACTTGCCGTCCACCACGACGTTGTGGGCGGGCAGGTCCGCCAGGAACGTGAGGTTGCGTTCGCGCAGGATTCCGGGCCGGCTCCGGCCGCCGGGGCCATCCCGGTCGTCGTCCGGGTCTTCCCGGCGCTCACGCCGTTGCCACTGCCCGGCCGCGATGCCGTTGACCGCGGTGATGCGGCCGCGGATCATCGGGAACATCCTGCCGTCGTAGCCGGCGCGGGCCTTCAGCAGGGTTTCGACCGCGTCCACCTCGGCCGGCGCCACGTTCATCACGAACTGGTTGGGTGCGCGCTCCGGTATGCGCGCCTGCCATTCGTCGATGAGCGCCGTGCGCACCAGCAGCATGATCAGCAGCAGCATGACGGCCACGCCGAAGACCACGATCTGCCCCACGTTCTCGCGGTGGCGGCGGTGCAGGCCCGCCAGGGCCAAGCGCCAGACGCTGCCGGCCTGCATGCCCAGGGCGCGACCGCCGCGCAGCAGGACCAGCGCCAGCCCGGTGAACACGGTGACGGTCACGGCCGCTCCGGCCAGCGCCCATCCCGTCAGCGTGGCGTCGCCGCTGTACCACACCAGCAGGCCCAGGCCGCCGGCAGCGGCGCAGCCGTAGGTCAACGCCGAGGCCGTTGCCGGCGCCAGGTCCCGGCGGATGACGCGCATGGGCGAAACCCCGCGCAGGCGCAGGAGCGGCGGCAGGCCGAACGCCAGCACGCAGATGAAGCCGCTGAGAAGACCCACCCACATGGGCCGTGCCCCCGGTAGCGGCAGCGATACCGGCAGGAAGCCGCGGAGCGCCGCGATGATGCCGAAGTGGGCCAGGGCGCCCAGGGCTAGGCCGGCCAGGGCGCCCGCCACGCCGATGATCAGGAGCACGAGGGTGTAGCCCCACTGTACCTGCCCCGGCGTGGCGCCCAGGGTCTTCAGCACGGCCACGTGGTCGTAGTGCCGGCGGGCGTAACGACGGGCGCTCAAGGCTACGGCGACGCCCGCCAACAGCACCGTCAGCAGGCCGCCGAGCAGCAGGAAGCTCTCCGCGCGCCCCAGGGCGCTGTCGATGCGGGCGTTGGCGGAGCGCACGTCGCGCCAGCGGTAGCCGGGCGCCAGCTCGTCGCGGATGGCGTCGTGGAGCGAGCGCAGCGCGTCGTCACCGCCCGCCAGTAGCAGGCGGTAGCGGATGCGGCTGCCGGGCTGGATCACCCGCGTGGCCGGGAGGTCCTCCGCGCGCATCAGGAGCCGCGGCGCGAACCCCAGGAAGCCGCCGCCCCGGTCCGGCTCCGAAGCCAGCACGGCCGCCACCGTGAAGTCGGCGTAGCCGACGGAGACCGTGTCGCCCACCTTGACGCCCAGGGCCGGAAACAGGCGTGAGTCCAGCCAGACCTCGCCCGGGGCCGGCAGGCCGTCGGTGCGCCGGCCGCGGCCGAAGGGCTCGTCCGCCACCCGCAGCGTGCCGCGCAGGGGATAGCCCGGGGTCGCCGCCTTGACGCTGGCGAGTCGGCTGCGCCCCGTGGCGTCCGCGGAGGCCATGGACGGGAAACGGATGACGTCGGCCACGGCCAGCCCGCGCGCGGCGGCGAGGTCGCGGAAGCGCTGCGGCACCGGGCGCGACGCGTCAATGACACGGTCCGCACCCAGGAGGCTCGCCGATTCCGCCACCAGCGCCCGTTGCAGACGGTCGACGAACAGGCTCACCGCCGTCACCGCGCCCACCGCCAACAGCAGCGCGGCGAGCAACAGGCGCAGCTCTCCGGCGCGCCAGTCGCGCAGCGCGAGACGCAGCGCCAGCGACAGGCTCACGGCGCGGGCTCCGGCAGAGTCTGTACGCGCCTCATGCAGCTCTCCACGTTGACCTTGACGCTCCTGATCACGGCGCCGCCTCCCGTGGCGCCTGCATGCGCCCGGCGTCCAGGGTGACGATCTCGGCACAGCGGCCCGCCAGCGCGGCGTCGTGGGTCACCAGCATCAGCGTGGTGCCGGCCTCCCGGTTTAGCTCGAAGAGCAGGTCGGCGATCTTGCCGCCGGTGGCGGTGTCGAGGTTTCCGGTGGGCTCGTCCGCGAAGAGCACCTTGGGACCGGAGGCGAAGGCGCGGGCGATGGCCACGCGCTGCTGCTCGCCGCCCGAGAGCTGGAGCGGATAATGGGTGGTGCGCGCACTCAGGCCCACGCGCTCCAGGAACCCGAGGGCGTCTTCGCGCGCCTGCCGTTGGCCGCGCAGCTCCAGCGGCAGCATGACGTTCTCCAGCGCGGTGAGGCTGTCGATGAGTTGAAAGGTCTGGAACACGAACCCGACGCTGCGCGCGCGCACCCGTGCGCGCTGCTCTTCGTCCAGCGCGGTGATCTCGTCGCCGTCCAGCCAGACGTCGCCGCTGGTGGGGAGGTCGAGGCCGGCAAGGATGCTGAGCAGCGTGGTCTTGCCGGAACCGGATTCGCCCACAACGGCGACCTGTCCGCCGGCGTCGACCGCGAGATCGATGCCGTCCAGTATGGTCAGCTCACCTTCGACGGTGGGCACGCGCTTGACCACGGCCGTGGCCCGCAATATGCATCCTGACATGAGAGTTTTCTCGATGGGACGGTCGCCGGCTCTTCTGATTGGACTGTTGCGGGGTTCCCTGCTCGTGGCCGTGCTTGTTGCAGTAGCTGGACACGCGCCGGCTTCGGACGCGGGCAAGACCGTGCTGGTCATGGGAAACAGTATCAGCGCCGCCTATGGACTTCAAACCGGGAAGGGCGAGCGCGGCTGGGTGGAGTTGCTTCGCGAGCGCCTGGGACCGCGTCACCGCGTGGTCAACGCCAGCATCAGCGGCGACACCACCGTGGGCGGCCTGGCGCGCCTGCCCAAGACGCTGGCAGTCCACAAGCCCGACATCGTCATCATCGAGCTGGGCGGCAACGACGGCCTGCGCGGCTACCCCGTGGCCTCCATCCGCGCCAACCTCCTGGCCATGAGCCGCGCCGTCATCGCCGCGGGCGCCAGACCCGTCCTCGCCGGCATGCAGATGACCCCCAACCTGGGGCCGCGCTACACCGGCGCCTTCCGCCGGATGTACCCCGACGTCGCCGCCGAGACCGGTGCCGCGCTCGTACCCTTCATCCTCGAAGGCGTCGCCCTCGACGAGAACCTCATGCAGCGCGACGGCATCCACCCCAACGCCAAGGCCCAGCCGCGGCTGCTGGACAACGTCTGGCCGGTGCTGGAGCCGTTGTTGGAGGGGGACTGAGGGGTTAGTCGGTGACCCGGACGTTGTCGGGGTCTGGACGATCCAGACGAGGAGCAGGAAATGGAGAACGGCGAGTTCGCAGACGGAGAATAATGACGAAGAGAACAAACACGAAGGTACGCGTGCGAACGGCAACCTTGGCGGACGCAGAGCGCATCGCGGCATTTCAGCAGGCCATGGCCCTGGAGACCGAGGGCAAGATGCTGGATGCGACAACGCTACGGCGGGGCGTAGCCGGCGTGTTCGAAGCGCCGGAGAAGGGATTCTATCTCGTGGCGGCCGCGGACGCAGCCGAAGGCGGCACCGCTCCGGTGGTGGCAAGCCTGCTCATCACCTACGAGTGGAGCGACTGGCGCAACGCCACCTTCTGGTGGATCCAGAGCGTTTACGTGGATGCCGGCTGGCGGCGGAAGGGCGTCTATCGCGCTATGTACGACCACGTGTTGAGCCTTGCCGGGGCCCGTGGCGACGTCTGCGGCATACGCCTTTACGTGGAGCGCACGAACGCCGTCGCCCAACAGACCTATGACAGTCTGGGCATGCACAAGTCGCACTACGACCTGTACGAGATTGACTTCACGTGATCAGCGGCGTGATTTCCCTCTCGGGAAGATCTGCCGTCAAGTCAGCGCTCGAGACTCCATTGGGTGCCCCTAGCCGTCATGGACGCTCTGCCCCTTGTCTGCCAGCGAGAAAAGCCGCCGTGCCGTCTCGGCCTCGGGTATGGAGAACTTCCCTTCCCACGCCAGCTCGGCCAGCAGCCTGCCGCTGAGGGGCGCGAACTTGAACCCGTGGCCCGAGAAGCCCGCGCCGATGGCGATGCGCGGGTTTTCGGGATGGTGGTCGATAATGAAGTCCTCGTTGGGGGAAACCGTGTACAGGCAGTGCTCGGCGCCGGCGAGGGTCCAACCCCTGGCGTTGAACAACATGGTCATGAAGCGGTTCAGGTCGTCGATCCTGTACTGGGCCACGGAATCCGGCGGGTCGTCGGGGTCGTCGTTCCTGCCGTACCGGACGTGGCGCGCCACCTTGACGCCGGTGCGGCCGAACTCCGGCATGCCGTAGAACACGTCGTTCTCTTCCTCTCCCATGTACATGCACACCGGGAAGCGGCCGGGCCGGTAGGCGTCGATGTTGTCCGGCGGCATGAAATACCCCACCGTCTGGCGGGCGACCGCGAGCCTGGGCTCCAGGAACGGCAGCAACTGTCCCGCCCACGCGCCCGCGGCCACGATCAGGCACTCGGCCTCGAGGACGCCGGCGCTGGTCTCGACGGTGACGGGGTCGGCGGCGGGGTCGAACCCATGGACGACGGTGTTCTCGAAAATCCGCACACCGTTCTCGCCGGCCAACCGGGCCAGCGATTCCATGGTTTCGCCGGCGGCGACGATGCCGGCGGTCCGGTCGAGCAACACCCGCTCCACGCCTTCCAGCTTGAACTGGGGGTAAAGCCTGCGCGCCTCCTCCGGCGTGACCACGTCGACATCCACGCCTTCCTGCCCCACCGCGCGAATGTAGCTGTTGAAACCGTCGCAGGGAGCTCCCGCGAAGAGTCCTGGATTCGGGTGGACGAGACGGGTGCCGGCGTCCTTCTCCAACCGGGGCCACTCCTCCCCGTGCACCCATTGCATCAAGCGCACGTACTCCGGCGCGGTGTACGCGCTCCGCGTGATGCGCGCCGCCCCGTGCGAGCTGCCTCGCTCGTGCCCGATGGAAAACCGTTCCACCAGTCCGAGCCGAGACACGCCGAGCCGCGCGAGGTGATACAGCGCCGAGAGCCCGTTGACTCCCCCGCCGATCACCAGGGCGTCGAAAGTGTGGTTCCTCATGTCAGCGCGTCGCCCGATGAAGGACTCGCGGAACGCGGTTTCCGCCGTCGGCTATCGGAATGCCTTCTTCCGCTGCCCCTAGGTTCCGAGAAAGACCGGAAAGCGCCGCCTCTTACGAAGCCAGCGCCTCAAGCGCCTCATTGGTGGCGGGGTCCACCTCGTAGGGTCCGGGCAGGCCCAGCTCCCTGGCGATGTCGCGCATGGCGGGCAGGACTTCCTCGCCCATGAGCTTGAGCGTGCGCATCTGGGACTCGTGGTCCATGGCGCCGTCGCCGGTGCGGAAGATGATGATGCCCGGGCGCAGGTACTCCATGATGTAGCGGATGCCCTCGACGCACTCGTCGGGGGTGCCGACGATCATGCCCCTGGTGGCCACCTGGTCCTCGAAGGAGGCGAGGGCGCCGGCCCGGGTCTTCCCGGTGGCGTCCGGAGCCGTCATCTGCCGCCGCAGGGCCACGGCCCTTCGGCTGTTCAGGCCCGGCGGGCTCATGATCCAGGGAATGGGCCTCTGGACGCCCGGGTCGAAGGGGCTGCGCACTCCCTGGGTCAGGGTGCGCCCCACTTCCATGGCCTTGGCCTTGGTCTCCTCCACGTGCACGAAGAACATGTAGCCCAGGTGCTGCGGGCCGGCCTCGTAGCCTTCTTCCTCCGCCGTCTCGTAGTAGACCTTGAACATCTCGCGGGTGAGCTCTAGCTGCGTGGAGAGCATGACGTAGGGATAGCGGTGCCGGGCGCACCACTCCACCGTCTCCCGGCTGGAGGTGCCGGGCACCCAGATGGGCGGGTGCGGCTTCTGGTACGGCACCGCCCAAGGGTTCACGTAGCGGTAGTGGAAGTGCTTGCCCTCCCAGCGGAACGGGCCGGGGGTGGTCCAGGTCTTGATGA